>JBBIIR010000266.1:0-3795 GCA_037446455.1 Hydrogenophilales bacterium
AATTTGTTAAAGAACTGTTTTTACTGCGTTTTTCACCGTCTTGCGGGAACTCCGCGGCGACGGGAGACCGGCATTATAGGGGGCAAAAAACTTGGGTCAAGCTTTTGTTGCAAGATTTTTTCAGCGCACCGGCAACTTCCTGATGCATCAGGAAGTTAGTCACTCCAGGATCACGCGGGCGAACCGCCGTTTTCCCACCTGGATGACGACGGAAGCCCCCTTCGCCACCAGCAATCCCTTGTCGCCCACCTTCTCGCCGTCGAGCTTGACGCCCCCACCGGCGATGCTGCGCATGGCTTCCGAAGTGCTGGGTACCAGCCCGGCCAGCTTGAGGAGCTGGGTAACAGGCAAGCCATCTGCCGGGGCCTCGAACCTGAATTCGGGCAGATCGTCTGGAATCGCACCCTGACGGAAACGCGCCTCGAAATCGGCCAATGCCGCCTCGGCGGCGGCGCGGTCGTGGAAGCGGGTGATGATCTCCTGGGCGAACCTCACCTTGATGTCGCGTGGATTGCGTCCCGCCTCCACTTCCCGCTTCCACTGACGGATGACCGCCAGCGGCTCGAAGGAAAGCAGCTCGATATAGCGCCACATGAGTTCGTCGGAAACGGACATCAGCTTGCCGAACTGCTCCTGCGGGGAGTCGGTGATGCCGACGTAATTGCCCAGCGACTTGGACATCTTGTTGACCCCGTCCAGCCCCTCCAGCAGGGGCATGGTGAGGATGCACTGGGGCTTCTGCCCGAAATGCTTCTGCAATTCCCGGCCCATGAGCAGGTTGAACTTCTGGTCGGTGCCGCCGAGTTCCAGATCCGCCTCCAGCGCCACCGAGTCGTAGCCCTGGATCAGCGGATAGAGAAACTCGTGGATGGCGATGGGCTGGTTGCCCTGGTAGCGCTTGCTGAAATCATCCCGTTCCAGCATGCGGGCGACGGTGTGGGTAGCGGCCAGCTTGATCATGTCGGCGGCGCTCATGCCGCCCATCCAGCGGGAATTGAATTCCACCTCGGTCTTTTCCGGGTCCAGGATCTTGAACACCTGGGCCTGGTAGGTGCGGGCGTTGAGTTCCACCTGCTCCGGCGACAGCGGCGGCCGGGTGGTGTTCTTGCCGGTGGGATCGCCGATCATGCCGGTGAAGTCGCCGATGAGAAACACGGCCTGGTGGCCCAGGTCCTGCAACTGGCGCATCTTGTTGAGCAGCACGGTATGGCCCAGGTGCAGATCGGGGGCGGTGGGATCGAAACCGGCCTTTACCCGCAGGGGCTTGCCGGTTTTCAGTTTCTCCACCAATTCGGCCTCGACGAGCAACTCGTCGCAGCCGCGCTTGATGACAGCCAGGGCGTCTTCGAGGGAATACATGGGATTTTCGGCGGGAGGAATGGTTGGAGCGGGTGATGGGAATCGAACCCACGTCTAAAGCTTGGGAAGCTCTCGTTCTACCATTGAACTACACCCGCGATGTAAACTCGCGGCCCCGAATGCTACTGGATTTCAAGGGCGCCACAAAGTGATCACCCTGCGCATCAACGGCCAGCCGAGGCAGTTTCCGGCACCGCTTTCCATCGCCGAGTTGATGCTCGCGCTGGATCTGGCGGGCAAGCGCGTCGCCGTCGAAAGAAACGGTGAGATCGTGCCGCGCAGCCAGCATGGCGACGCCCGGGTCGCCGATGGCGACCAACTTGAGATCGTCGTCGCCGTCGGCGGCGGCTGAGTCGCCTCTTCCCCATTCCGTTCTCACAGGTTCGAATCAAATGGATGAACTCGTCATTGCCGGCAAGGCCTATTCCTCCCGCCTGCTGGTGGGCACCGGCAAGTACAAGGATTTTTCCGAGACCCGCGCCGCCCTCGATGCTTCCGGCGCCCAGATCGTCACGGTCGCCATCCGCCGCACCAACATCGGCCAGGATCCCAACCAGCCCAGCCTGCTCGACGCGGTACCGCCCAGCCGCTTCACCTACCTGCCCAACACCGCCGGCTGCTATACGGCGGACGACGCCATCCGCACCCTGCGCCTGGCGCGGGAACTGCTGGACGGCCACGACCTCGTCAAGCTGGAGGTGCTGGGCGATCCGCAAAGCCTGTATCCCAACGTGGTGGAAACCCTGAAGGCCGCCGAGGTACTGGTCAAGGATGGTTTCAAGGTGATGGTCTACACCAGCGACGACCCCATCGTCGCCAAGCAGCTCGAGGACCTGGGCTGCGTCGCCGTCATGCCGCTGGCCTCGCTCATCGGCTCCGGCATGGGCATCCTCAACCCCTGGAATCTGCAGATCATCCTCTCCCGCCTGACGGTGCCCGTCATCGTCGATGCCGGGGTCGGCACCGCCTCCGACGCGGCCATCGCCATGGAACTCGGTTGTGACGCGGTGCTCATGAACACCGCCATCGCCGGAGCGAAGAACCCGGTGCTCATGGCCTCGGCCATGCGCAAGGCGGTGGAGGCGGGGCGCGAGGCCTTCCTGGCCGGGCGCGTCGCCAAGAAGATCTACCAGGCCAGTCCCTCCTCGCCCGCCTCGGGCCTGATCGGTTCCTGAGCGTCAACAGGCCGGCAAACCTATCGGCCCGGCCCAGCCATGTCCGCGGAAGTTCAGCACCGTCCCATCCGTTCCTTCGTCCTGCGCGCCGGTCGCCTGGGCGCCGGCCAGCAGAAGGCGATCGAAGAACTGGGCCCGCGCTATGTCCTGCCCTACCAGTCCGCACCCCTCGACCTGGCCGCCAGCTTCGGCCGGGAAGCCCCCAAGGTATTGGAAATCGGTTTCGGCATGGGCCGGGCGACGGCGGAGATCGCCCGCTGCCATCCCGACATCGATTACCTGGGCGTGGAGGTGCACACCCCCGGCGTCGGCGCTCTGCTCAAACTCATCGGCGAGCAGCAGCTCGGCAACCTGCGCATCGTCCAGCACGACGCGGTGGAAGTGTTGCGCCACATGATCCCGCAAGCCGGACTGGACGGCATCCACATCTTCTTTCCCGATCCCTGGCACAAGAAACGCCATCACAAGCGCCGCCTGATCCAGCCCGCCTTCGCCCAGTTGCTAGCGGAGCGGCTCAGGCCCGGCGGCTATCTGCACCTGGCCACGGACTGGGAGGACTACGCCCGGCAGATGCTGGAGGTGCTCGGCGCCACCCCGCTGCTGCGCAACAGCGCCGAGACCTACGCGCCGCGTCCGCGCTACCGCCCGCTCACCAAGTTCGAGCAACGCGGCATGCGTCTGGGGCATGGCGTGTGGGACCTGGTCTTCCTGCGTGTCTGAACCGCGCCCGCGCCAACGCCGAAACCACGGCGCATGTGTCGGCCCGCCGACAGGCCCGCGCGCCCGCATCGCCGCACTGCCGCCTGCGCCCCCGGCCTGGCGGAGGCCGGCATCTGGCACGGGATATGCGTGTCATGGCTACCCCCACACCGGGAGAACGCCATGTTCGCTTGGATCATCGAAGGCGACGGACATCGCCCCATGCTGCGCTTCGAGGATGGCCGCACCGGCATCCCGGTGAACCTGCGCCTGCTCAGCCGGCGGGAATTCGTGGAACTGCTGGGGCGCCGGGTCGAAGTGCGCTCGCAACTCTCGCCCGATCACTACACGGTGCGTTTTTCAGGCGCGGACGAACCCCGCGCCGCTTGAGCCGGGCGCCTTCCCCTCCCGCGCACCCCGACCGCGAAAAATCAGGCCGCGCCGCACGCAGTCCGGCGGATCGCCGCTACAATCCGCCAACTCCTTCATTTGCAAGCAGAAGCCATGCAAAGCAGCGAAATCCGCCGCCAGTTTCTCGACTATTTCGCCAGCCAGGGCCATA
>JBBIIR010000267.1:0-3775 GCA_037446455.1 Hydrogenophilales bacterium
AAGGCGTCGATGAGGTGCGCGAGCCGGATCATTTGACCTGCCCCCAGGTCAGGTGGAAGCCGGCCATCAGGCCGTTGATGCGGTCGATGGCGTGGTGCCGGGTCTGGTCGGTCAGATGGGTGTAGCGGGCGGTGGTGAGGATGGAGTGGTGACCGAGGATCTTCTGTACCTCGATCAGGTCGACACCGGCTTCGATCAGATGGGTGGCATAGCTGTGGCGCAGGCTGTGCGGGGTGATGTTTTTTTTAGACCGCAGGCCTCGACCACCTTGTGCAAGGTGGTCTGCACGCCGCCGCGATCCAGCGGCGTGGTGACGGACGCGGCGCCTTGGCGGCCGGTCGAGCGGTTGGGAAACATCAGCACCGGATTGCGATGCAGGGGCCAGTAGCGGCGCAACAGGTGCAGCGTGGACTGCGGCAGCGGGACGAGGCGGTCCTTGTTGCCCTTGGCATCGCGGATGTGTACACGACTTCGTGCGGCGTCGATGTCGCCGACTTGCAGCCGCAGCCCTTCGCCCAGGCGCAGGCCGAGGCTGTAGAGGGTGAAGAAGAACACCCGGTAGCTGAGAACGCGGGTGGCGGCAAAGATGCGCCGGGCTTCGTCGACGGTAACGATGTCCGGCAGGCGCTGGCTCCTGGGCGGTTTGATCAGGCCGGGCGCCACCCAGGGTTGCTTCAGGACGTGCTCGTAGTAGAACTTGAGCCCGTACAGGTCGAGCTTGACGGCGCTCCAGGAATGCGTGTCGAGCAGCTCGCTGAAGTAGCGAGTCAGTTGCGCTTCGGTCAAGTGGTCGATGCGGTGATCGAAGTAATCGCCAATGCGACGGACGGCCCGTGCATAGGCTTCGATGGTCTTGGGTTGCAGGCCCTTGAGCTTGAGGTGCTTCAGGTGGCTCTGATACTGCCGGTCAAAGTCGGCGGTGGATGGTGTTGGCATGCTGGCGTGTCCTCACGTTCGGTTGCAAAATCACTCCAACGTCCGCGTCGGAGTGTTCGTGAAGATTACGTCGTGCTGCCACCAGTGCAATTTCTGCCGCGTAGCGGCTTCGTCCAACATGGCGGTCGAGAGGGACGCCAAAAATGCTGCGCATTTTTGCCGCCCCTCACCTCTACGTTAGCCAGAAAGAGACATATGGCACCTACGATTGTCCGCGACGGTGCGTTTCGGTTGTTCTTCTTCTCGCGGGAAGAGCCGAGAATGCACATCCATGTGGCCCATCCGCATGGCGAGGCCAAATTCTGGCTGCAGCCGAGCCTGGCACTTGCCAATCACATCGGCCTGTCCAAACAGGAATTGGCCGATGCCGAGCGCGTCGTCGCTCGCCACCTTGAGGAGATCATCAATGCTTGGCACAGACACTTTGGGGGCTGAAGTCACTCATGTTTCAAAACATGGGTTCTGGCTGCTTCTAGGCGAGGAGGAACTGCTGTTGCCATTTTCCGAGTTCCCGTGGTTTCGACAAGCAACCATTGAGCAGCTGACCATGATCGAGTGGCCAACGCTCGACCATCTTTATTGGCCGCTGCTAGATGTCGATCTTTCCGTGGCATCCATTCGGAATCCCGAAAAATTCCCTCTCTTGTCTGCTGTCTCGGCTAACCCCGCGCTCGAGGGGGGCGCGCCGTAAACGGCGCCCCCCTGAGCTTCGACGTTGGGCGTCAGATTGCACGCTTCACATTCAGTGGAGTAGCATTCCCCCATGCAAATCGCTTCTGGAACAATCCTTGGTGGCAAGGTCGTTGTCGAGGGGCTCTCGCTACCCGACGGCACGCCTGTGACCGTCCTCGCGCGAGGCGACGAGGTTGCTGTACGGCTTCCACTCGAACAAGAAGCCGAGTTGCTTGACGCTCTTGACGAGGCCGACCGCGCGGAAGGCATTTCTGCCGAGGAGCTTTTTGCACGGCTCCGCCGTTTCGGCTGATCTTGGCTCTCAGCGTCAGGGTTAAACCCCGAGCGCAGCGGGAAATCGAACGGGCGGCTGGATGGTGGGCCGAGAATCGGCCTGCTGCCGTTGGAGCTATCCGCAAGGATATCGAAGCTGTCTTGGCCTTGCTCGTTGAAGAACCCGGCATAGGCACCAAGATAGAAACAGCGCGCTCCGACGTGGTTCGCCGCTTATACCTCACCCGAGTTCGATACTTTCTCTACTATCGGGTGCGAGGAAATGTTCTCGAGGTTGTCGCTTTCTGGCATGCCAGCCGCGAAGCTGGGCCGTCGCTCTGATCCCACGACGCCGAACCCATCGTTCCAGGGGACGCTGCGCGATAAAGCCGCGCAGCGCCGGTGACTTCTACGTGTGCGCCGGGCATGGCGCGTTACTTCATAGGTGCAAGTCCTATGGTCAGGCTTGCAGAGCCGAAGGCAAGGAGAAGGGCAAGGACGTCGTCGTGAGGCGGGGTCTGAAGGAAGCCCAATCCGAAACGGCGGGGCGATGAACCAAAACCGGATATGAGGCGTGATGCGTTCGGGACGAGCGGGCACGATGTCCCGCGGAGCGCGTAATGCTCTTGCCGTCGTTCGAGCGGACTCCGCGCCTGCGGCGCTTCGCTCGCTCAACTTCGCGTTGGGCGTCTTGAGTCTGTGGTGACAATAGGCACACGTCGGCGTAAGATGCCTCCATGAAGCAATTTCGCTGGAACGCCGAGAAGAATGAAACGCTCTCGTCTGAGCGGGGCATTTCGTTTGAGAACATCGTGGTCGCCATCGAGTCCGGTGGGTTGCTGGACATCTTGGCCCACCCGAACCAGTCGAAATATCCAAGTCAACGCGTTCTTGTCGTCTCGTGCGACAACTACGCCTACTTGGTGCCGTTCATCGAGGAAGAAAATTGCTTTTTCCTCAAGACCGTGATCCCGAGCCGCAAGGCTACTCGGGACTATCTGAATCAAGGTGAGCCAGATGCCGAAAATTGATGAATACGAACTCGAAGTGCTGGGCGCCTTTGAGAAAGGCCTACTGCAGTCCATCGCAACCAAAACCGAACTTGCCAAGTTCAAGGCTGCCGCGCGCGCCACCGCAATCAAGGATCGCCGGGTCAATATCCGCTTGTCTTCGGGGGATCTGAACGATATTCAGGTCAAGGCCCTGGAGGAGGGTGTGCCGTACCAAACGCTAATTGCTAGCGTTTTGCATAAGTATGTTACTGGCCGCCTTTCAGAGCGGCCGAGGTCCGTCACTCGTGAAACTCGCAAGCCCGCGGCAAAACGTCGCGCTACATCGGCCCGCTAATCCATCGCCTTGGCATGTACGCCCAACCCTCCGTTGCAGGGAGCCTGGCGCTTAAAGCCGCGCGCGAGGCCGCTCAATGGGTAAAAGCGTCCAGTCCCCCCCTTTTCCATGCCTCAGAGGCCACATGGCGACCCTGCGTAGTTTTCCCCCGAGGAGCGCTGCGTGGACATCCACCACAGGAAGCAGGAGTTCTGGAACGAGCATAGCCGGATCGACGAGCTCTTGCCGTTGCGCTGCGCCACCGCCGCCTGATTTCCTTCTCGCCGTCTGGTTGGGCGTGGCGCCCGCTCAGGGCTGGGCGGCCAGGGCGTCGCCGCCTCCGGCTTGCCGGCGCAGGGCCTGGGCGACCCGCCCCAGCGCCAGGGGCATGCGCTGGGCGAGTTCGTCCCAGTCCACCGCGTCGAGCAGATTCTTCAGGGTCAGGCCCAGGTCGGTGTCGCCCTCGATGAGCAGACGGCGGTTGAAGAACAAGGTGTCCGGATCTTCCAGGCGCAGGGAGAGGCGGGCGAAGTCTTCCGCCGTGGCGGTAAAGGTGACGTCCACCGGG
>JBBIIR010000268.1:0-3736 GCA_037446455.1 Hydrogenophilales bacterium
CATCGTCGGCGGCCTGGTGCTGACCCTGATGACCCTGCCGACGGTGATCATCGCCACTCGCTCGACGCTCAAGGCGATCCCGCCATCGATCCGCGAAGCGGCGCTGGGCGTCGGCGCCTCGAAGGTCCAGGCGATCACCGACCATGTGCTGCCGCTGGCCCGGCCCGGCATCCTCACGGCGACGATCATCGGCGTCGCCCAGGCGCTGGGCGAAACCGCGCCGCTGCTGCTGATCGGCATGAGCGCTTTCGTGGCCAGCGTGCCGGCAACGGCATTCGACCAGTCGACGGCGCTGCCGGTGCAGATCTACCTGTGGCAGGGCAATGAATTGCGCAATTTCTTCGAGGGCCGCACGTCGGCGGCGATCATCGTGCTGCTGGCGCTGATGCTGTCGCTGAATTCCCTGGCCATCTGGCTGCGCAAACGTTACGAGACGAGGTGGTAAAGATGCAAGACAACAAGGCCAAGGTGACGATGCGCAAGATGCACGACGCCCTTGCCGACAATCCCGGCACAGGCGCCGCCGCCTCAGGGGCGGTCAAACTGGCTGCGCGCGACGTGCGCGTGTTTTACGGTAACAACGAAGCCTTGCATGGGGTGTCGATGGACGTCATGGCCAACGAGGTGATCGCCTTCATCGGCCCGTCCGGGTGCGGCAAGTCCACTTTCCTGCGTTGCTTCAACCGCATGAACGACACGGTCGAGGGCGCGCGCGTGACCGGGCGGATCACCCTCGACGGAACCGACATCCACGACCGCGCCATCGATGTCGTGATGCTGCGCGCGCAGGTCGGCATGGTTTTCCAGAAGCCCAATCCTTTCCCCAAGTCGATTTTCGAGAACGTCGCCTACGGTCCGCGCCTGCACGGCCTGGCCAAGTCGAAGGGCGAGCTTGAGCAGGTCGTCGAATACAGCCTGCGCCGCGCCGGGTTGTGGGACGAGGTGAAGGACCGTCTCGACACGCCGGGCACCGGCCTTTCCGGCGGCCAACAGCAGCGCCTGTGCATCGCGCGGGCGATCGCGGTGAGTCCGGACGTCATCCTGATGGACGAACCCTGCTCGGCGCTGGACCCGATCGCCACGTCGAAGATCGAGGAACTGATCCACGAACTGAAGCAGAACTACACGATCATCATCGTCACGCACAATATGCAGCAGGCCGCCCGCGTCTCCGACCGCACCGCGTTCTTTCACCTCGGGGACTTGATCGAGCTGGGCGCCACCCCACAGATCTTCACGAACCCCCGGCAGCAGCGCACCGAGGACTATGTCACCGGGCGCTATGGCTGAGGCGCCGGCGCGGCGTCATCCATCCTCGGCGCCGCCGCCACGCAACCGCGTGGGAAGATCTCAGACCACCGCCGCGACCTTGACGGCGTCGGCGATGCGCTCGGCGCAGTGGCGCACCTGCGGTTCGTCGCGGCCTTCCACCATGACGCGGACCAGGGGTTCGGTGCCGGAGGGGCGCAGCACGACGCGCCCGGCGTCGCCCAGTTCGCTCTCCACCGCGCTTACGGCATCCTTCACCGGCACCTGGCCATCGAGCTTGAAACCCTTGGCCACGCGCACATTGATGAGCACCTGCGGGAAAGCCGGGCAATCGCGGGCGTAGTCCGCCAGCGATTGGCCGGAACGGCGCAGGGCGGCGAGGACCTGCAGGGCGGAAACGATGCCGTCGCCGGTGGTGTGCTTGTCCAGGCAGAGCAGGTGGCCGGAGCTCTCGCCGCCCAGTTGCCAGCCTTCCTGTTGCAGCACTTCCAGCACGTAGCGGTCGCCCACTTTCGCGCGCAGGAAGGCGCAGCCCAGGTGCCTGAGCGCAAGTTCGGTGCCTAGGTTGGTCATCAGGGTGCCGACCACGCCGCCCCTGAGTTCGCCGCCTTCCTTGCGGTGGCGGGCGATGACGTAGAGCAGCTTGTCGCCGTCCATGATCTCGCCGGAACTGTCCGCCATCATCAGCCGGTCGCCGTCGCCATCCAGGGCTACTCCGACATCGGCGCGGTGCTTGCGCACCGCGCGCGCCAGCGCCTCGGTGTGGGTGGCGCCGCATTCCTTGTTGATGTTCATGCCGTTGGGCTCGTTGCCGATGGCGATGACGTCCGCGCCCAGTTCGTGGAAGACGTGCGGGGCGATGTGATAGCCGGCGCCGTGCGCGCAATCGACGACGATGCGCATGCCGCGCAGGTCGAGGTCGTTGGGGAAGGTGCTCTTGCAGAATTCGATGTAGCGCGCGGCCGCGTCGTCCACCCGCTTGACGCGGCCCAGGCTCTTCGAGGGCTCGGCGCGGATGGGCGACTCCATGGCCTCTTCGATGGCGAGTTCGACCTCGTCCGGCAACTTGGCGCCCTGGGCGGAGAAGAACTTGATGCCGTTGTCCTCGTAGGGATTGTGCGAGGCGGAAATCACCACGCCGGCCTGCAGGCGCAGCGCGCGGGTGAGATAGGCGACGCCGGGCGTGGGCATGGGGCCGGTCAGGCGCACGTCGACGCCGGCGGCGGTGAGCCCGGCCTGCAGGGCGGATTCGAGCATGTAGCCGGAGACCCGGGTGTCCTTGCCGATGAGCACCGTCGGACGCTCGCCGTGCAGGGCGTCGTGGCCCTTGCTGGCCAGCACGCGGCCGGCGGCATAGCCCAAGCGCATGACCATGCCGGGCGTGATGGGGTCCTCGCCGACGCGACCGCGCACCCCGTCGGTGCCGAAAAATCTTCTGCTCACTGCATTTCTCCCAATTCATGCCACAGGTTGAGGGCTTCCACGGTTTCCCGCACGTCATGCACGCGCAGCACGGCGGCCCCCCGCTGCGCGGCGAGCAGCGCGGCCACCACGCTGGGCAGCAGGCGGTCGGCGACGGCGCGACCGGTGAGGGCGCCCAGCATGGACTTGCGCGACAGACCCACCAATACGGGAGCCATATCGGCCAGGCGGGGCAAATTCTTGAACAGCGCCAGGTTGTGCGCCAGGGTCTTGCCGAAGCCGAAGCCGGGATCGATCAGCAGTCGTTCCGCGTCGATGCCGGCGGCACGGGCGGCGGCCAGGCGGCCAGCCAGGTAGGCTGCCACTTCCGCCGCCACGTCCGTGTATTCGGGAGCCTCCTGCATGGTTCCGGGCATGCCGCGCATGTGCATGAGGCACAGCCCGCAATCGGCGGCGGCCACGGCTTGCAGGGCGCCGGGCGCCTCGAAGCCGCGCACGTCGTTGATCATGTCGGCGCCGGCGGCCAGGGCGGCGGCCATCACTTCCGGCTTCATGGTGTCCACGGAAAGCGCGACGCCCGCCTCGCGCAGGCCCTCCAGCACCGGCAGCACGCGGGCGAGTTCCTGCTGCGCCGTGACCGGCGGGGCGCCGGGCCGGGTGGATTCGCCGCCGATGTCGAGAAGGTCCGCGCCCGCCTCGCGCAGGCTCAGGCCGTGGGCGATGGCGCGCTCGGCGTCCAGGTGGCGGCCGCCATCGGCAAAGGAATCCGGGGTGACGTTGACGATGCCCATGACCAACGGCCGGTCCAGGGCGAAGGTGAAGCGGCCGCAGCGGAACATGGGCACCAGGCTCAAGATGCAAGGTTCAAGATGCAAGGTTCAAGATGCAAGATGCAAGGTTCAAGATGCAAGGTGCAAGGTGCAAGGTGCAAGGTTAAGGGTCAAGGCTTTCCTTGAGCCTTGCATCTTGAACCTTGCACCTGCTTTTCAGGCTTCTTCGGCCGGCGTCGCGGTGGGTTCGGGGGCCGCGCTCGGCGGGCTGCCGG
>JBBIIR010000269.1:0-3734 GCA_037446455.1 Hydrogenophilales bacterium
CCTGGGCAGGTCCCTGAAACTCGCCGCGGCCCTGGCCGCCGTCCTCCACCCCGCGTTTGCCCTGGCCGACGCGCAACTCAAGGAGGTGGTGGTCACCGCCACGCAGTCCGAACACGAGGTGCGCACCGCCCCCGCTTCGGTGACCGTCGTCTCGCGCGCGGAGATCGAAACGAAGAACCCTCTCGACCTGCTCGATGCGGTACGCGGCACGCCCGGCGTCACCCTGATGGGGCGCGGCCTCGGCGGTCGCAAGACCCTGGCCATGCGCGGCCTGGAAGGCAAGCATGTGCTGAACCTGATCGACGGCCGGCGCATCACGCCGACGGACGACGTGGTCGGCCACTCCGACTATCAATACGGCTGGTTGCCGATGTCAGCGATCGAGCGCATCGAGGTGGTGCGCGGCCCGATGTCGACGCTCTACGGTTCCGAGGCGCTAGGCGGCGTCGTCAACCTCGTCACGCGCCAGCCCAAGGATCGTTGGATCGGTTCGGTCGGCCTGACCGGCGCCGATTTGCTCGAGGGCGACGGCGGCGGCCGCGCCGGCGCCAGCCTGTTCGCGGCGGGGCCGGTGGGCGAGTCCCTCGACTTGCGCCTGACCGGCGAAACCTCCCGTGTCGGCGCCGTGCCGCGCAAGGAAGACCCGCGCTATTCGGAGCTCGAAGGCCGCAAGACGCAAACCGCCGGCGTGAGCGGACGACTGAAGCTTGCGGCGGGACAAACCCTGGAGGCCGGCTGGATCGACGGTCGGGAAGATCGCTGGCGCGACGATGTCCGTGGCGCCACGCGCACCACGCCAGCGACTCCCTTCAAGGATCATTACGACCTTGAACGTTCCCACGGCTATCTGGCCTGGCGCGGCGAGTTCGACGGCTGGCGCGCCCAGGCCAACGCCTATCGCAGCGAGTTCGACGTCAAGAATTCGCGTACCAACGGGGTGGCGCCGACCACGCCGCAGAATTTTCGCGACGACGCCTTCGATGCGCTGGCGACCACCCGGCTGGGCACGCATCGCCTCACCTTCGGCGGCGAATACCGCACGGAAACGATGACGCATCCCGCTCTTGCCGCCGGCAAGGATGACGCGACCCACAAGGCCCTGTTCATCCAGGACGAGCTGCCGCTGGGCGCGCATCTGGCGCTCACCGCCGGGCTGCGCGCCGACAACCACGAGTTCTTCGGCACCGAATGGAGCCCGCGCGCCTACCTGGTCTGGGAAGCGACGCCGGAACTCGTCGTCAAGGGCGGCTACGGCCACGCCTTCAAGGCGCCGACCCTCAAGCAGGTCTCGCCGGTTTATGCCGCCCACGTCGGGCCGCACTCCTTCTACGGCAACGCCGGCGTCAAGCCGGAAAAGTCCGATTCGCTCGAAATCGGCGCCGACTGGCAGCGCGGCCCGCTCAACCTGCGCGGCGCCTTGTTCCATACCAAGGTCAAGGACCTGATTGCTCCCATCCTGTTCCGGACCGATCCCACGCCACCCTTTCCCGCGCGACGACACTTTCGTTGGGGGAATCTGAACAAGGCCGAAATCACCGGGCTGGAATCGGGCTTCTCCTGGGACATTACGCCCGGCCTGTCGTGGCAAACCGACCTGACCCTGCTCAGGACGCGCGACGAGGATAAGGACAAGGAAATGTATGCGCGACCGCGCACCAGCGCCGCCTCGCGGCTCGACTGGAAGGCTGGCGACGGCTGGAGCGCCCGCCTCGGCGTCGAATACACCGGCCGTCAGCTCGTCGCCGTCACGACAACGACCGACACCCGCCTGCCTGCCCACAGCCTGTGGAACGCCAGCGTCGGCAAACAGTTCGGCAAGGCCGTCACGGCGCGCGTCGGCATCAACAACCTGACCAACCTGCGCTTGGCGGAGGAGTCGCCCCACTTCAGCTACGCCGAACGCGGCCGCACGCTGTTTGCCAGTCTGCGGGCGGACTTCTGAGCCACTTCACCGTCGCCGCCCGTCGTCCAGCATGCCCACCTCTCGCGCACGGGGCAGGACGGCGGGTCGGCGACCCCCCGACCACATTCGGAGAAGCCCCGCCATGCATAGCGAACCGCCCCAACTCCAGGCCATCCGCCTGCTCGCCGCCGCCTGCCATCACCTGTCGTCCTGCCCGCAACCCGGGATCTCGCGGGCGGCCCATGCCGCCGTCCGGGAGCTCGAAGGTCTGTTGGCCACCGAGGCTCTGCCGCCGGAGTGCGCCAGGCAGGTCGAGGACATGGCGCGACGTTGCCGGGCGCTGGCTTCGGGCATCCCGTCCAGCGCGGCATCGCCCGACCTCGACACGCACCGTCACGTCATCGAGCCAAAGGAGAAGCCATGTCACGCATCGCCCGGGGCCTGATCCTGTTGTGCGCGCTGCTCGCGTCCATGGTGGCGGCGTCCGTCCAGGCCCGTGAACTGCTGGTGCTCACCGCCGCGCCGGTGCAGGCCGGCAAGTTTCCGGTGCTCAACCGCTTCGCCGCCCCCCTGGGCTGGAAGGTGCGCCACGTGTTCGCCGAGCGGCTCACCGGCGAGGAGGGGCCGGCCTTGTTCAAGGGCGCCGATTTCATCCTGCTGGACATTCCCTACGACCCGGTGGTGGAGGCGGTGGAGCGCAAGGTGGGCAAGTCCCTCAACGCTTCCGGCGCGCCCTGGCTCAAGGTGCAGGACAAGGGCCACGCCGCCAGGGGCCTGGCGGAGGCCGACGCCAGCCGGTTGTGGGCGTATTACCTGAATGGCGGCAAGCGCAACTTCGCCCACTTTTTCCAATACCTGGACGCGGTGGTGGCTCAGCGCCCGGCCGCGTCCATCCCCCCGCCCGTGGTCTACCCGGAGCGGGGCGTGTATCACCCGGATCACGAGGCCATCTTCCCCGACGCGGCGGCCTATTTCGCGTGGAAGAAGCATGCACCCGGAGACGGCCGGCCGGTCATCGCCCTGGCCATCCACAAGAGCCACCTGTCCGCCGACCTGACCGCCTTCATCGATCACCTGGCGCGGCATATCGAGGCGGCGGGCGCCGTGCCCCTGGTGTTCTACACACCCATGGCCGACCCGGACGGTTTCGCAAGGATGGTCGCGCCGGCGGGGAACCGGCTTGTGGAGGTCCTCATCACCAGCCAGATCATGCTGCAACCGGAGCTGCGCAAGGCCGAGTTCGAGCGTCTGGGCATCCCCGTCATCCAGGCCATGCCCTTCCGCCGGGGCGACGTGGCGGAATGGCATGCCGACCCGGCCGGCGTGCATCTCATGGACGTGCCCTTCTACCTGGCCCAGCCGGAATACGCCGGCGTGCTGGACGCCATGACGGCGGCGGCGGTGGAGAAGGGCACGGGCCAGGTGGTGCCCATCGAGGATCAGGTGGAGGCGGTGGTGAACAAGGCCCTGGGCTACGTCACCCTGCGGCGCACCCCCAACCAGGGCAAGCGGGTGGCGGTGTTCTACTGGAACTACCCTCCCGGCGAGACCAACCTGGGGGCCTCCTACCTCAATCTTCCCCGCAGCCTGGCCGGCACCCTGAAGGCCATGCGCGACCGGGGCTACACGGTGGAGACGCCGGACGCGGAAGCGCTGCTCCCGCCGCTGCAAAAATTGCTCAAACCGTATTACCGGGAAATCGGGTACGCAGGACTGGTCAGGGAGGGACTGGCCGAGAAACTGCCGCTGCAGGCCTATCGGGCCTGGTTCGACACCCTGCCGGCGGCGGTGCGCAGCCGCATCGTCGCCCGCTGGGGCGAACCGGAGAAAA
>JBBIIR010000270.1:0-3731 GCA_037446455.1 Hydrogenophilales bacterium
GTCTGTGCGCGCGTCTGGCTGCGTTGCTCCTCCTTGCGGGGAACGACCCCGCGGCGTCGTCGCGCCTTGCCAGCCACACGCACAAACCCGCCTTCGGGCGCGTTCAACTGAGGTTTTTAGGTTTAACCGAGATCAAGGGCGCCACCGGCGCCTTTGGTTATGATGGCTCGTTGATGTCGAGGCGCCCGTGACCCTGGACCGCGCCCGCCAGCTCCTCAAGGTGCAGGCCGATTTCGGCGGTTTCTACAACGCCAATTCGGCCAAGCTGATCCTCTCCGAGGTGCAGCGTGAGCACGGCCAGGCGGCGGTGGACGGTCTGATCCGGGAATTGCGTCTGGACGAGATTTTCGGTTTTGCGCCGGGCACGCGCTTCTCGGGCGGCCTGGCTCTTGGCCGCGAGCAGTAGCGGCGGAGTTCAATTTCAGACCCGGCGTCAGCCGGGCGGAAACGCTAGTCCCACAGATGGGGGAGTCTGTGCGGTGCGACGTTTTTTGTGCATGTTCTAGGAGATGAAGCGATGAATGAAGGACTGATGTTTGCCCTCGTGGCGGCGGTGCTGGCACTGCTCTACGGGATCATGTCGATCAAATGGATCGTCGGCCTGCCCACCGGCAACGATCGCATGCGTGAGATTGCCGCCGCCGTGCAGGAAGGCGCGCAGGCCTACCTGAAGCGCCAGTACACCACCATCGGCGTGGTCGGCGTGGTGCTGTTCGTGTTGCTCGCGGTGTTCCTGTCGATGGCCTCGGCGGTCGGCTTCGCGCTCGGCGCCATCCTCTCGGGCCTGGCCGGCTTCATCGGCATGAACGTCTCGGTGCGCGCCAACGTGCGCACCGCCGCGGCCGCCAAGGACGGGCTCAACGCCGCGCTCAACGTCGCCTTCAGAAGCGGCGCCATCACCGGCCTGCTGGTGGTCGGCCTGGGCCTGCTGGGGGTCGCCGGCTACTACGCCGTGCTTACCGGCATGGGCGTGTCGGTCGACGACGCCATCCACGCCCTGGTCGGACTCGGCTTCGGCGGCTCGCTGATTTCCATCTTCGCGCGACTCGGCGGCGGCATCTTCACCAAGGGCGCCGACGTCGGCGCGGACCTGGTGGGCAAGGTCGAAGCCGGCATTCCCGAGGACGACCCGCGCAA
Source organism: Hydrogenophilales bacterium (assembly GCA_037446455.1). Lineage (GTDB taxonomy): Bacteria > Pseudomonadota > Gammaproteobacteria > Burkholderiales > Thiobacillaceae > PFJX01. The sequence goes on from JBBIIR010000270.1 coordinate 1,138, forward strand.
CCCGGCGGTGATCGCCGACAACGTCGGCGACAACGTGGGCGACTGCGCCGGCATGGCCGCCGACCTGTTCGAGACCTACGCCGTCACCATCCTCGCCACCATGCTGCTCGGCAGCCTGATGATTAGCGGCGAGAGCGCCGCGCAGGCGGTGATCTACCCGCTGGTGCTCGGCGGCGTGGCCATCATCGCCACGATCATCGGCTCCTTCTTCGTCAAGGCGCGCGAGGGCGGCAAGATCATGAACGCCCTGTATCGCGGTCTCGCGGTGTCCGGCGTCATCGCCCTGGTGGCGTTCTACCCGGTGACGACCTGGATGTTCGGCGAAGGCATCACCATGGCCGACGGCGGCGTGATCAGCTCGATGAACCTGTACCTGGCCTCGCTGATCGGCCTGGCGCTGACCGCCGCCATGGTCTGGCTCACCGAGTACTACACCGCCACCGAGTTCAGCCCGGTGCGGCACATCGCCGAGGCCTCCACCACCGGCCACGGCACCAACGTCATCGCCGGCCTGGGCGTGTCGATGAAGGCCACCGCGCTGCCGGTGCTGGCCGTGTGTCTGTCGATCTGGACCGCCTACGACCTGGCCGGTCTGTACGGCATCGCCATCGCCGCCACCTCGATGCTGTCGATGGCCGGCATCATCGTCGCGCTGGACGCCTACGGTCCGGTCACCGACAACGCCGGCGGCATCGCCGAGATGGCCGGACTGCCCGATTCCATCCGCAACATCACCGATCCGCTCGACGCCGTCGGCAACACCACCAAGGCGGTGACCAAAGGCTACGCCATCGGCTCCGCCGGCCTCGCCGCGCTGGTGCTGTTCGCCGACTACACGCACGCGCTGGAAGCCAAGATGGGCGTCGGCATGGCCTTCGACCTGTCCAACCACATGGTCATCATCGGCCTGTTCATCGGCGGCATGGTGCCCTACCTGTTCGGCGCCATGGCCATGGAAGCGGTCGGCCGCGCCGCCGGCTCGGTGGTGGTGGAAGTACGCCGCCAGTTCCGCGAGATCCCCGGCATCATGGAAGGCAAGGCGAAGCCGGAATACGGCACCTGCGTCGACATGCTGACCAAGGCGGCGATCAAGGAAATGATGATCCCCTCGCTGCTGCCGGTGCTGGTGCCGGTGCTGGTCGGCGTCTTCCTCGGCCCGCAGGCCCTGGGCGGCGTGCTGCTCGGCACCATCGTCACCGGCATCTTCGTCGCCATCTCGATGACCGCCGGCGGCGGCGCCTGGGACAACGCCAAGAAGTACATCGAGGAAGGCAACCACGGCGGCAAGGGCAGCGAAGCGCACAAGGCCGCGGTGACCGGCGACACCGTCGGCGACCCCTACAAGGACACCGCCGGCCCCGCCATCAACCCGCTGATCAAGATCATCAACATCGTCGCGCTGCTGATCGTGCCGCTGATCGTCTGATCCTTGCCTGTCCAAGGCACGCGGGCCGGGGTCCTCCCCGGCCCGTTTTTTTATCTACCGCCGTGCAACAAAGCCTGGGCGAATCCGCCGATAATCGGCTGCGAGGTTTACCGCCCCCCCGGCCAAGTCTAGAATTTCACCGTTTTCTCATATTCCTGTTTGCATTGGGCTTTCAACGAAAGGGACCATCATGAAACTGAAGCTCCTCACCCTGGCGCTGGCTTTCGCCGCCGTGCCCGCCCACGCCGCCATGGGCATCACGGAAATCCCCACCTTCGCCGGCCAGGCCGCCGCCGCCGAGGCGGCGAAGAAGGCCACGCCGCAGACGCCCGAGGAGTGGCTGGCGCGGATGACGGACTTCACCCGCAACTTCTCCGCCTTCAAGGATCCCCGCGTATTCGTGCCCTGGACGCACGCCGTCACCGAGCCGGGTTTCTACATCGCCATGATGAACGGCATGATGGAACCCGGTGGCTGGCTCAACATGATGAACAGCATGGCGCATCCGGATGCCGTGCGTAACCTGGTGCAGTTCGCCGATCCGGCGATTTTGATGAACTGGACCGCGGCCGGCCTCGACCCCAACTTCTACATCGCTTTGCTGACCCAGCTCACCGACCCGGGCAAGCTGATGCGCTGGGCCATGGTGCCGGCGGACCCCAGGCTGTGGAACCTGCTGCTCAACACCGTGAACCCCAACACCTACATCCGTTGGGGCATGTCGCCCATGGATCCGCGTGCCTGGAACCTGATGGGCAATGTGGCCAATCCGGCCCTCTACACGGGCATGGCTGGCGCCATCGTCAACCCCTATTCCTATGGCCAGGGCACCAGCAGCTGGCTGACCTGGACGCCGTCCGCTCCGGTGCAGGGCGCGGGCAGTTTCTCCATGTGGGACCCGGTGGCCATGCTGGGCAACCTGTCCGGGTTCATCCCCGGCCTGAACACCCTGCCTTTGCCGGCCCTGCCGAATATCGGCTTGCCGAGCTTCTCCGTGCCGGCGACGCCGGCCCCCTTGCCGGTGCCGACGCCCTATACGACGCCCGCTCCGGCCAAGGCGGCCGCTCCGACCCCGGCTCCGGCCGTCAAGCCCGCGGAAGCGGCGAAGCCGGCCGAGGTGAAACCCGCCGCCGCAGCGGCGCCCGCGCCCGCCAAGCTCGCGCAGGCC
>JBBIIR010000271.1:0-3727 GCA_037446455.1 Hydrogenophilales bacterium
CGATGATTTGGGCCACCAGGGCGTCCTGCTGGTCCAGGTTGTGCTTCTCGAACTCATCCAGGGCCATGGCCTTCAGTTCGTTGCGGGCCTTGCCCACGTGGAAACCCCACTTGATGTAGAGCTGGAAACTGTCGTCGCGTTCGAAGGGGTCCTGGGCCATGGTCTGGTAGACCAGGGCGGAATACCGGTTGTAGGTGGCCTCCTGCAGGTCGGTGGCCAGCTGGATCTTGCGGTTCTGGGTCTCGACGATCCCGCGCATGCGGTCTTCCAGGTCGCTGATGTGCCAGATGGCGTGGGTGATGAGGGCGACCATGAGGCCGAGGAACACCACCACCACCAGCCCAAAGGGCAGGTTGAGCCGGCGTGCCAGGTGCTGGCGCGACGGTTGCGGCGGCGGTTCGGCGGTGTGGGGCATGGCGTGGACTATATCGGCGATGGCTTGATTTTATTTAGGGGGATGCCCCGCCCACGTACAATGCGGGGCGTTCCCAAGCCGCTTGCCGCCATTCGCCGCCATTCGCCGCCATGAACCCCTTCCTGGTCGTCGTCCCCGCCCGTTTCGCCTCCACCCGCCTGCCCGCCAAGCCTCTCGCGGACATCGCCGGCAAGCCGATGGTGGTGCGGGTGCTGGAGCGGGCCGCGGCCAGCGGCGCGGAGCAGGTGTGGGCGGCGACGGACCATGACGAGGTGCGGGCCGCGGTGGAGGCGCATGGTTTCCGCGCCCTCATGACCTCGCCGGACTGTCCCTCCGGCACCGACCGCCTGGCCGAGGTGGCGACCCGGCTTGGCTGGTCCGACGACACGGTGGTGGTGAACGTGCAGGGCGACGAGCCTCTGGTCGATCCAGCCTTGATCCGCGCCACGGCCCAGGCCCTGTTCGATCATCCCGCCGCCAGCATGGCCACCGTCTGCCACCCCATCCACGATCCGGCCGACGTGTTCAACCCCAACGTGGTGAAGGTGGTGAGGGACAAGCAGGGCTACGCCCTGTATTTCTCCCGCGCGCCCATCCCCTGGGCGCGCGACGCCTGGGCGTCCGGCCCCGGCGAGACGCTGCCGCACGGCCTGCCCGTCGCCCGCCACATCGGCCTGTACGCCTACCGGGTCGGCTTCCTCAAGGCCTACCCCGACCTGGAACGGCCGGCCATCGAGGCGTTCGAGGCCCTGGAGCAGTTGCGCGCGCTCTGGCACGGGCATCGCATCGTCGTGGTGGAAAGCGCGCAGCCCGCCGCGCCCGGGGTGGATATCCCGGAAGACCTGGCAAGAGTCCGCGCCCTGTTCCGGTCGTGACGGTTTGACGGCGGCCGCCCGGCCGTCGCATAGTGGCCTTCCGGAGGAGCGACAGCCGCTCCTTGCCAGAGGATGAGGAGACAGACATGAATGCGCGCAACCTGATCGCGGCGCTGGCTTTTGCCGGCCTTGCCGCTTCCCCCGCCTGGGCCGAGCACGAGGGCCACCAGCATGGCCAGGACAAGGCGGCCGCTCCCGCCGCCGCCAAGGAGGCCGCCGGCAAAGCGCCGGACGACATGAAATCGGGCGGCAAGTCCTGCAAGAAATGCAAGCCGGGCAAATCAGGCAAGGCGGCCGGCGGCGGTGGCCATGACCACGGCGGCCACGATCACGGCGGGGCGGAGGATGCCCGCGCGCAAGCCGCGGATGGGGACGTCGAGGCGTTGAACGAGCGCGTCAGACAGTTGGAAAAGCGCCTGGATGTCATGCAGACCCTGCTGGAAGTCCTGGCCGAGCGGCGCAACCGGGCGGGCGAACGCGGCGGCGGTCGCGCCGGCCACCACTGAGCGTCTGCGGGCCGGGCCCCGCCCGGCCCGCAGTCGAGTCGCGGAGACTCGCCGTGCTTTCGGCGAGTGGTTACGGCGCCGCCAGTCCTTCCAGGATATTAATAATTTCAAAGATGCTGATAACCTCGGCTTATGTCCGAATTGAAAAAATTGACTGTCCACGAAGGGTCGCCTTGACTACCCTTTAGCCCGTAAAAAAATCAGGGTTTTACCCCCCTCTTTTTCATCCATCGGCCCGCTCAGGGCCTTGTTTTTTGCGAGGTTTTCATGCGACTGATTCTTCTCGGCGGCCCCGGCGCGGGCAAGGGTACCCAGGCCAATTACATCAAGGAAAAGTACGGCATTCCGCAGATCTCCACCGGCGACATGCTGCGCGCCCACGTGAAAGCGGGCACCGAGCTGGGCGTCGCCGCCAAGAAGATCATGGACGCGGGCGGCCTGGTGTCCGACGACATCATCATCGGCATGGTCAAGGAGCGCCTGACCCAGGACGACTGCAAGGCCGGCTACCTGTTCGACGGCTTCCCGCGCACCATTCCGCAGGCCGAGGCGATGAAGGCCGCCGGCGTGCCCATCGACGCGGTGGTCGAGATCGACGTGCCCGACGCCGAGATCATCAAGCGCATGTCCGGCCGCCGCGTGCACGTGGCTTCCGGCCGCACCTACCACGTGGTGTTCAACCCCCCCAAGGTCGCGATGAAGGACGACGTCACCGGCGAGGATCTGATCCAGCGCGACGACGACAAGGAAGAAACCGTGAAGAAGCGCCTGGACGTGTACCACGCGCAGACCGAGCCGCTGGTCAAGTTCTATGGCGACTGGGGCAAGACCGGCGAAGCCGGCGCGCCCAAGTACATCAAGGTGTCCGGCGTCGGCTCCGTGGACAGCATCACCAGCGCGGTGTTCTCCGGTCTGGATTCCGTCAAGAAATAAGCATGGGCATTCCCGGTTATTCCGCCTCCGACCTCAAGCTGGTGCAGGCTACCCTGAAGGAGCGCTTCGGCGCCGAGGTGGCCGAGCGGACGGAGATCAAGGAAGCCGAAACGGAAATCCGGCTTTCTCCGGGTGACCGGGAACTCACCACCTGCCCCGCGCTGTTCTGGATCGTCGGGGATTGCGCCTTCGTCATTTCACGCACCGGCCAGGCCGCCTATCGCGCCATGTTCTACTACTCGGTCAAGGAACGCTTCGGCACCGGCGTCGAGGAGTACGACAACCTGGGCGATTGCGTCATCACCCTGCTCAAGGCCCAGGAGGACGAGGACCAGCGACGCAGGGGCGAGACCGGTATCCGGTAAGAAATTGGCCATGGCGCGGGCGACCGCGCCATGTTCGTTATGGCATTCGTCATTTCCGCGAGAGCGGGAATGACGGCAACTGAAGGAGAGAAAACATGGCCAGGAAAAAGAACGCGTTCTATGCCCAGTCCGGCGGCGTCACCGCCGTCATCAACGCTTCCGCCTGCGGCGTCATCGAGACCGCGCGCAAGCACGGCGACGTCATCGGCAAGGTCTACGCCGGCCGCAACGGCATCATCGGCGCCCTCACCGAAGACCTCATCGACACCAGCAAGGAGTCCGATGAAGCCATCGCCGCCCTGCGCTCCACGCCCTCCGGCGCCTTCGGCTCCTGCCGCTTCAAGCTGAAGAGCCTGGAAGCCAACAAGCGCGAATACGAGCGCCTGATCGAGGTGTTCAAGGCGCACAACATCGGCTACTTCTTCTACAACGGCGGCGGCGACTCGGCCGACACCTGCTACAAGGTCTCCCAATTGTCCGAGGCCATGGGCTATCCCATCCAGGCCATCCACGTGCCGAAGACCGTGGACAACGACCTGCCCATCACCGACTGCTGCCCCGGTTTCGGCTCCGTCGCCAAGTACATCGCCGTCTCCACCCTGGAAGCTTCCTTCGACGTGCGCTCCATGGCCA
>JBBIIR010000272.1:0-3727 GCA_037446455.1 Hydrogenophilales bacterium
CCGCGCGGCGGCGTGGTCGGCCTGCTCGGCTCCAGCGGCTGCGGCAAGACCACCCTGCTGCGCCTGATCGGCGGCCAGGCCGTGCCCGCCGGCGGCCAAGTCAAGGTCGCCGGCGAGGTGGTGCACGAGCTCGGCGACGACGCCCTCTACCGGCTGCGGCGGCGCATGGGCATGATGTTCCAGGCCGGCGGCCTGTTCACCGATCTCTCGGTGTTCGACAACGTGGCCTATCCCCTGCGCGAACACACCGACCTGCCGGAGGCCATGATCCGCGACCTGGTGCTGATGAAGCTGCACGCCGTCGGTCTGCGCGGCGCGCGCGACCTGATGGTGGAAGAACTGTCCGGAGGCATGTCGCGGCGCGTGGCGCTGGCGCGCGCCACCGCCCTGGACCCGATGCTGATCATGTACGACGAGCCCTTCGCCGGGCTGGACCCGATTTCCCTGGACGTCATCGCCAACATCATCCGCCGCCTCAACGACACCCTCGGCCTCACCTCCATCGTCGTCACCTACGACGTCGCCGAGGCCCTGAAGATCATCGACTACGCCTTCTTCATCGACAACGGCGTGGTGGTGGCGGAGGGCCCGGTCGAGGAAATCCGCCGCTCCGGCCATCCCTTCGTGCACCAGTTCGTGCATGGCGAGGAAGACGGGCCGGTGCGCTTCCATTACCCGGCGCGGGAACTGGCGAAGGATTTCGGACTGGCCGGGACGCGGTAACAAGACCGCCCCTCAATCCAGCAGGTACTCGGCTCCGAATTCGGGCACCTCCACCCGCCACCCCAAGCCTTCCCGGATCAGGGCGGCGAAGCCCAGCGCGGTCTCTGCCTCGCCGTGCACCACGAAGGTCCGCTGCGGCGGCCGCTTGAAGCGGGACAGCCAGTTCACCAGGGCGTCGCGGTCGGCGTGGGCGGAAAGGCCGCCGAGAGTGTAGAGGTCGGCGCGCACCGGCACCGTCTCGCGGAAGATGCGCACCGTCTTCGCCCCGTCCACCAGGCGGCGGCCGAGGGTGCCCTCGGCCTGGAAGCCGGCGATGATCACCGTGCATTCCGGGCGCGGCAGGTTGAACTTGAGGTGGTGCTTGATGCGTCCCGCGTCGCACATGCCCGAGGCCGAGATGATGATGGCGCCCTGGCGGATCTTGTTGAGGGCCATGGAGTCCTCGGCATCCTCCGTCACCCGCAGGTAGGGCGCCTGCGGGCTGGAGCGGAACCAGGCCAGCAGCTCGCGGGTTTCCGCGTCCAGCACCTCGCCGTGGCGCAAGGTGATTTCCGTCGCGCTGCCGGCCATGGGCGAATCCACGAAGATGGCCAGGTTGTGCGGCAGACGGTCGCGCCGCACCAGGTCCATGAGCAGGTACAACAGTTCCTGCGTGCGGCCGACGGCGAAGGCCGGGATGACGACGTTGCCGCCCTTGCGCGTCAGCGTGTCGTGCAGCGCCTGCGCCAGTTCCTCCTCGGTTTCCCGCAGGCCCTTGTGCAGCCGGTTGCCGTAGGTGGACTCCACCAGCAGCACGTCGGCCTCCTCGATGGGAGTCGGATCGTTGAGCAGGGGCCGGCCCGGCATGCCCAGGTCGCCGGAGAACACCAGCTTGCTGACGCGGCCGCCCTCTTCCACCCACACCTCCAGGATGGCCGAGCCGAGAATGTGGCCGGCGTCGCGGAATTTCACGCGCACACGCGCATGCGGCCGCATTTCCTGGTCATAGCCCGCCTTCTTCAGCCGCTTCAGCGCCTCCCGCGCCTGCGTCACGGTGTACAGCGGCGCCAGTTCGGACTTGTGCCGCTGGCGGCTCTTGCGCTGGGCGTAGTTGGCCCATTCCGCCTCTTTCTCCTGGATGAAGGCGGAATCCGGCAGCAGCACGCCGAGCAGGTCGGCGGTGGCCCGCGTGCAATGGATGGGCCCGCGATAGCCCAGCGCGCACAGGCGCGGCAGCAGGCCGGAATGGTCGATGTGGGCGTGGGTAAGGAGGACGAAGTCGATGTCCTCGGGCTCGAAGCCGGTGGGAAAGCGGCGGTTGCGCGCATCCGCCTCGCGGCCGCCCTGGAACATGCCGCAATCGACGATGAAGCGCAGCTTCTCGGATTCAACCAGGAAGCAGGAACCGGTGACTTGGCGGGCGGCGCCGTGAAAGCTGAGTTTCATGATTTCAGGATAGCCGCTATCGACTCCTGGGAAAGCGGCATATTCGACCGCACAAACCCGCCACCAGGCTTTTCACGGTAAGGTTTAGCCACCCCGGAAACCAAGAAAACGCCCGACCCCATGCTCTGGATCGCCCCTACCGAAAAAGACAACGCCACCACCTCGCTGGAAAAGCGCCTTTGGGATGCCGCCGATCAGTTCCGCGCCAATTCCGGCCTCAAGGCGCAGGAATATTCCGGCCCCATCCTCGGCTTGATCTTCCTGCGCTTCGCCGAAGTGCGTTTTGCCATTCAACGCCGCAGGCTCGAAGGTGCCAGCGCGTCGTCGCGCGAATTTTCCAGGCGAAGCAGCCGGGTCGATGAACCCGCCGCCTACCACGCCGAAGGCATCCTCTACCTCGCCCCCGAAGCGCGCTTCGACACCCTGCTGACGCTGCCCGAGGTGGCCGACATCGGCGCCCGGGTCAACGCCGCCATGCGCGCAATCGAAGCCAGCAACCCACAGCTCGCCGGCGTGCTGCCCAAGACCTACAACCTGTTCACCAGCACCCTGCTCAAGCAACTGCTGAAGAAGGTGTCCGAAATTCCGGCCACGGTCGACTACGACGCCTTCGGCCGCATCTACGAATACTTCCTCGGCGAATTCGCCCGCACCGAGGGACAGAAGGGCGGTGAGTTCTACACGCCAAGCTGCATCGTCAAGCCGCTCACCGAGATCATCGAACCTTTCCACGGCCGCATCCTCGACCCCGCCTGCGGCTCCGGCGGCATGTTCGTGCAGTCGGCGCGCTTCGTCGCCGAACACCAGAAAAACCCCGCCGCCGAACTCGCCATTTGCGGCGTCGAAAAGACCGACGAAACCGGCCGCCTGTGCCGCCTCAACCTGGCCGTGCATGGCCTGGAATGCGACATCAAACACGGCGGCAACATCAACAGCTATTACGACGACCCGCACAATGCGTGTCTCCCCTCGCCCTCCGGGAGAGGGGCCGGGGGTGAGGGAGGTGCATTCGACTTCGTCCTCGCCAATCCGCCGTTCAACGTCAACGCGGTGGACAAGGAACGGCTGAAAGACATGGTCGGCGCCGGGCGCCGCTTTCCTTTTGGCCTGCCGCGCACAGACAACGCCAACTACCTGTGGATTCAGCTCTTCTATTCGGCACTCAACGCCACCGGCCGCGCCGGTTTCGTCATGGCCAACTCGGCTTCGGATGCCCGCTCCAGCGAGCAGGAACTGCGGCAGAAGCTGATCGAGGCGCGGGCGGTGGATGTCATGGTCGCCGTCGGTCCCAACATGTTCTACACCGTCACGCTGCCCTGCACGCTGTGGTTCCTGGACAAGGGCAAGGCAAGCCTTCCCTCACCCCAGCCCTCTCCCGCTTGCGGGCGAGGGAGCGAAAAACTCCCCTCCCCCTTTGGGGGAGGGGCAGGGGGAGAGGGAGCGGCGGTTGATCGGGCAAACACCGCCCTCTTCATCGACGCCCGCCACATCTACCACCAGGTCGACCGCGCCCACCGCGACTGGACCCCGGCGCAGATCGGCTTCATCGCCAACCTCGTCCGTCTGTATCGGTGCGAAG
>JBBIIR010000273.1:0-3723 GCA_037446455.1 Hydrogenophilales bacterium
CACTGCCGTGACCAGCGCTTTTCCTCAAATTCCATTTCACCCATCGGGTGAGCCCCCCGTTTCCACGTCAGCCCGCTACAGCACGGAGTTTGCAGGCGTTTTTATCAGGGCAAGTGAGGAAAATAGGATCATTCTGTTTGGGCGGGTGCGCTGTCATCAAGAGCAGGGCGAGCGCCAGCAGACCCACACTCGCCAGGGCGACGAGCGTGGCACCGGCCCGCCAGTCGGAACGGATGCGCAGCCGGCGCGCGCCGGCCTCGGCAATGCGCGCATGGCAGGTGCCGACCCGCCAGGCCCAGAGGACGAAGACGCCCCACGCCGCGCCGACACCGGCGAGCATCCACCCCAGAAAAAACGCCAGGTTCATCGTGCATCCTCCGGCGGTAATCGGGACGCCTCGTCCACGAACCGATGCGCCAGGGGTGCGAGCACCGCGCGCATGGCCTCGTCGTGTTTGTCCGCGAAGAAGACGTCCAGCGCGGCATGATGCGGATGCGAGTAAACCGCCAGATAGCCGGGCGCGAGCTTGATCCCGCTGATCTGATCGAGAGGAATGGACACTTCGTCCCGAGGGCGGCGCAGGCAATGCCAGCCGCCGGGAAAAATCCACGACCACCCGCCGCGCTCCGGCATGAGGATGCACAGGGCATCGGCGGTGACGCGCACGCGTTGCGCAGGCGGCGCGTCCCCCACCTCCGGGCAGAGCCTGCGAAACGCCAGCAACAGCCCGACGGCGACCGCAAACGCAGGCACGAAGTACGGGTTCTGCGTGAAAAATAACCCGAACGTCATCAAGACCGGCAAGGACGTGACAGCCAGGGAAGCACGGCACAACCGGCAGCGTGCCGGGGGTTCTTCCGTTGTGAAGGATTCCCGCAATGAGTTCATGACAACAGCGAACCCAGGGCGTCGCCCAGCCAGTCGAGCATGCCCGCTTCGCTCCCATTCAGGGCATCGAGACCGGTATCAAGCGCCTGCGCTTCTGCTTCTTCGCGCGCCTGGTCTTTTGCGGTGGGCCGCCGGTACGGGCTGACGCTGTTGATCTCGTCCCGATCCAGCCAGACCACCTCGCAATGGGTGCACAGGTCGATTTCGACGCCGTCATGCCGCGCCTGGTGCATGGCACGCCCGCACAGCGGACAGCCGAAGGACGAGCGCGGCCAGGATTCGGCGCGGCGCAGGATTTCCTGTCTGAGCGGCGCCACGTCATGCGCCATCGCCAGCGGCAGCAGGAATCCCCGGCAGCGGGAACAGGCGTGGTAGGGCGTTTCCGTGCGGATGCGGCGCAGCGGCGCCCCGTCACGCGGGCAGACGGGGGACGGCTCAGGCGGGCTGCTCGGGTTCATGCCTGTCTTGCCGCTCGATCCAGCGTATGCCGTCCGGCTTGATCCAGATGTGCGCGCCGTCGTCTTGTTCCAGCACCAGCCAATCGCGCAGACCGTAAGGAATCCCGGCATCCGCCGCCCGATCACTGTGGGTCAATCCGGCGATGCGGGCGGCTTCGATGATGGCCCCATCTTTCATCCCGACGCGCACCGGACCGCCCGACAGCGGCACATCAAGGCGTGAAAGAGGCGGCGCGAAACGCGCCTTGATGCGCCCAAGCACTACCGTGAAAAACAAGGCCAGCGCCACCACGCCCAAGACGATCGCGCCGATGATCGACAGATACTCGACGAGCGTGCTCATATTCCAGTTGTCCTCCGCGCCGCGCGTGACGCACGAAACAGGTTTGTGGGAGGGTCGAGTTTCACTTCAGCAATATCCCTCCTCGCCCCGAGCCGACGGTTCCACCCCATGCAGTGACCTATGCGGTTCAATGGGCAATGCCCCCGCCCGCTTCCGTGCAACCAGGCTCAAACCTTGTCTCTTCCGGATAAAAAATGAACCCGGACACCTCCGCTTCCTCTGCATCGCGAATGCTGAACTCGTAGCATTGATCGACCGTCAGCACCCCGTCGGGGTGCTCGCCCTCGCCAAGCACGGCGATGTAGTTTTCACTGCCGACCAGTTTTTCGTAGGCCAACTGAATGGCCTGTTCCGCTTCATCCGCCTCAACGTTCACCCCCACAAAAAATCCCAGCTTGCCGGAACCGCCAATCTCGCGGTTATCCGCTTGGAGATCGTAGCCTGTGCCGTGAAACACGATTCGGAAAGCGGTCATGATTCCACCCTGTACACCTTGTTGATCTCCAGACCGATTCCCGGCGCAAGTTTGATGAGGCTTGCGTGGCCGCTGCCGACGGCGGACTGCATTCTTTTCAGGACATCCTCGTCCCCTTCCTTACGCCCCATCAGAAAATCCATGAACCAGAACGTGCCAGCGACAGTGCCCAACAGGGCTGCCCCTTCCCCGGTCAAAACGCTTGTGCTGCCGCGCCGGCCGGTCAATGAACCCCCTTCTTCCAGCCTCAGGTAATAGTCGATCCCCGCATGAGACTGGATCTTGCTGAACCTGTAGCGTCTGCTTGTCTCAAGGCATGTCGCGGGGTTGGACGTTGCAATGATGTAACCGTATGACATCGGCTGACCTCGTAAATGACATGGCAGCCCATGCGGGCTGCCATGTTGCTGCCAAAGTCAGCGAGGCTGACCGTACCAGATGTGCGAACCAAGCGGACGTCAGCCGTTGCCCCGGCGTTTATCTATCCGGAAAAACACACCCCAAGTCGCACAGATTCCGGCAATAAAAATCGATGTTGCGATTAACCACCAGTCATTCGAATCTGGCAAGTCCGTCAAGAATCGCAAACATAAAACAGCCGCAGACCCGACAACTATTCCAGTTGCGACACGGTGCCAGTCGTCACGCCCAGCGACAGGATAATGAACCTTGTACATAAACCACACCCCGCACCATATTTGGCAACGGGCAGGGATGTCCCCGCCCGTTGCTAGATCACCAACCCCAGCGCATACCCGCTGCACCTACGACCGTCCCAATCGTGGCTGCTGACCATCTGTTCCAGCCCGCCACGCCCCCAGCAAAACCGTAGCCGATTGCTCGGCCTTGATCCCTGATCGACCACTGTGGCGTGCCAGCGTGCGAGACTGCGTATCGTATGCCACTTGCAGCGCCGCCCCATGCACCCCTGACACCAGCACCAATCAAGTAGGGTTTCCACACAATCGCCCCCTCCGTCTCCCGCATCTCCTGCCCCGACAGCGCCGCCAGTTGCATCGGCTTGTCCGCCTCCTGCTCGAACAGGGCATTGAGGTCGGCGTCGGTGAAGGCCGCGACCGGCTGCGCCGTCACTGGCTCGACGGCCGCTTCGCTGGCCCAGGCGTTGGCCGAGAGCAGCCCGGCTACAATGAGGGCGATGCCCGTTTGTTTCAGTTTTTGCATCATGAACTCCTTGAAGTAGAAACATACAACAACAAGCCTCGAAAGAACTCCCGAGGCGCCTTTTGGCGCTGTTGCCGCAGCACCAAACCTTGGGCGGGCCGCTGTTTCCTTCGGCCCGCCGCATTCTTTTCCCCGCCGCCCCCGCTTCCCCGCGCAGAGGTCAGAAGCTGTACAACCAGCCCGCCCGCAACTCCGAACCGCCGCGCCCCGAGGCGTTGAGCTTGAGCGTGGTGTTGAGCGTGTTGCCTTTTGCGAAGCCGTAGCCCACGCCCAGCAGCAGATCGGTGGCGGTGCGGTTCATGCCCCGGTCTTGGCCGTCGAAGCGGTCGGCCTGCCGGTGCGTCCATTGCACGCCGGTGGTCAGCGTCACCCGGTCG
>JBBIIR010000274.1:0-3712 GCA_037446455.1 Hydrogenophilales bacterium
AGGCCGCCAGGGAGACCGGCAAACGCGCCCGCCTGGAACTGGACGGCGGCCAGACCGATCTCGATCGCGCCGTGCTCGACAAGATCGCGGCGCCGCTCGAACACCTGGTGCGCAATGCCGTCGCGCACGGCCTGGAGAGCCCGGAGGCGAGGCAGGCGGCGGGCAAGGACGAGGTCGGCGAGGTGCGCCTGAGCGCCGCCCAGGAAGGCAACGAAATCGTCCTCGCGCTGGCGGACGACGGCGCCGGCGTCAACTTCGCCGCCGTGCGCGCGCGCGCCATCTCCCTCGGCTGGATTGCTCCGGAGGAGGAAATGACGGCCGAACGGCTGGAGCAGTTCCTCTTCCGTTCGGGCTTCTCCACCGCCGAAACGGTCACCGAAGTGGCGGGGCGCGGCATCGGCCTGGATGTGGTGCGCAACGAGATCGCCGGCATCGGCGGCCGCGTGCGCCTGGAAACCGAAGCCGGCCGGGGCAGCCGCTTCACCATCCGCCTGCCGCTCACCCTGGCCATGACCCAGGTGGTGCTGGCCCGCGCCGGCGGCCAGACTTACGCGCTGCACGCCAACCTCATCACGCTGGTGCGCGAGGTGCGCGCCGACCAGGTGCATGCCCTGCACAAGGCGGGCGGCATGGAATTCGCCGGCGAAACCTATCCGCTGCGCACCCTGGCCGAACTGGTGGGGCGCAAGGCCCGGCCCGACGACGGCCGCTTCCGCACCATCCTGTTCCTGAAGGCGGGGGAACAGCGTGTGGCCGTGCGCGTCGACGCCATGGATGGCAACTTCGAGGCGGTGGTGAAGAACATCGGCCCGCAACTGGCGCGCATCGCCGGCATCAGCGGCGCCACGGTGCTGGGCGACGGCCGCGTGGTCCTCATCCTCAACCCCTTCCAGCTGGCCGAGCGCGCCCCGCGCCTGAGCGTGGAGGAAGAGGCGGAGGACGCGCGCGAAGGGGCTCTGGTCCTGGTGGTGGACGACTCCCTGACGGTGCGCAAGATCACCAGCCGCCTGCTGACGCGCGAAGGCTTCCGCGTGGCGACCGCGCGCGACGGTGTGGAGGCCCTGGAAATGCTGGAAAAGGAAGCGCCCGCCATCATGCTGCTGGACATCGAGATGCCGCGCATGGACGGTTTCGAGGTGGCGCGCGGCGTGCGCGGCGATAGCCGGTACGGCGACCTGCCCATCATCATGATCACCTCGCGCACGGCCGAAAAGCACCGCCGGCACGCCCTCGAACTGGGCGTCGACGCCTATCTGGGCAAGCCCTACCAGGAAGAGGAATTGCTGGCGGAAATCCGCCGCCTGACCGGCGCGGCGGTGCCGGCCTGAAGCGGCTTCAGGCCGGCCAGTCGACCCAGCCGGCATAGGCGGTCAGCAGCACCACCAGGCCGAAGAAGATGCGGTACCAGGCGAAGACTATGAAGGTATGGTTGGAAACGAAGCCGAGGAAGGCCTTCACCGCGATCATGGCGGAGACGAAGGAGGCGACGAAGCCCACCGCGAACACCGGCAGGTCGCCCAGGTCGAGCAGGGCCCAGTTCTTGTAGAGGTCGTACACCGTGGCCGCGAGCATGGTGGGGATGGCCAGGAAGAACGAGAACTCGGTGGCCGCCTTGCGCGACAGGCCGAAGATCAGGCCGCCCATGATGGTGGCGCCGGCGCGGGAGACGCCGGGGAACATGGCCACGGCCTGGGCGAAGCCCACCTTCAGGGCCACCTTCCAGTCCATTTCGTCGACGCTCTGTATGCGCGGGTGGTAGGCGCGCTTCTCGATGTACAGGATGACCAGTCCGCCGACGATGAGGGCACCCGCCACGGTCAACGGGTTGAACAGATAGGTCTTGATGGCGCCGTGGAACAGCACGCCCAGCACGGCGGCGGGCAGAAAGGCAATCAGCAGGTGGCCGACGAAACGGCGTTGCGCCGGGTCGCTGCCCAGACCGCCGGCGACCCGCGCGATGCGCGCGCGGTAGTCCCAACAGACCGCCAGGATGGCCGCCAATTGGATGACGATCTTGAACACCTTGCTTTGCTCGTCGGTATAGCCCAGCAGACTGCCGACGATGATCAGGTGGCCGGTGGACGACACCGGCAGGAACTCGGTGAGACCTTCGACGATGCCCAGGATGAGGGCTATGAACAGCAGGGAGTAGTCCAATTTGCGGGAGAGCGGGCAGCTTTGGGGCCCGCATTCTAACAGGCGGTCCCGCCGGCGATGGCGGTCGCCGCCGGCGGCGCGTCAGGCGCGCCGGGATTTCCGCAGGTGCTGCAGGACCAGGGTGGCCACCTGCACGCGATTGTGGAAATTGAGCTTCTGCATGATGTTGGCGAGGTGGTTGCGCACGGTGTTGTCGGAGAGGTTGAGCTTGCCGCCGATGACCTTGTTGCTGTGTCCCTGCGCCACGTATTCGGCGATTTCCAGCTCGCGCGCCGAGAGCTTGGCGAGGGGGTCCTCGCCGCTGGAGCGCGTGAGCTTCTGCACCACCTGCGGCGGAAAGGCGCCGGCGTCCTGCAGGACGATGCCGATGGCGTGGGTGATCTGTTCGGTATCGGAGGACTTCAGCAGATAGCCGTCGACGCCGGCATCCACCGCGGCTCGGATCTCCGCGTCGGCGTCCTCGACCGTCAGCACGATCACCTTCATGCCCGCCGCCTTCAGCAGGGGAATCACCTCCAGGCCGTCGCCATCCGGCAGGCTGCGGTCTAGGATGACCACGTCGGCCTGACCGCCGGCGTTCAGCCATTGCCTGACCGAGGCCAGGTCGGCGCATTCCGAAACGACCTCGAAACCGGTCTCGCTTTCCAGGGAGCGGCGCACACCGAGGCGCAACAGGGGATGGTCGTCAACCAGCAGGATGCGAATGGAGGCCATGTGGGGTTCCTTGGCTTGTATTGCGTCCATCATAGCGGATGCCGCGCGCTCGTGCGGCGCGGTACCGAAGGCCACGCGGCCTCGGTCAATCCAGCGGCAGGTAGTCGATGGCGACGATCTCCAGGGCGCGCGCGCCGCCCGGCGCCTGGAAGCGCACGCTGTCGCCCACCCGCGCCTTGAGCAGCGCGCGCGCCAGCGGGGAGAGCCAGGAGATACGCTGCCTGCCGGGATCGGCCTCGTCCATGCCGACGATGCTGTAGCGTATTTCCTCGCCGGATTCGTCCAGCACGGTGACCGTGGCGCCGAAATACACGGCGTCGGTGTCGGCGCGGTCGCGAGGATCCACAACCAAGGCATTTTCCAGGCGCTTGCCGAGAAAGCGGATACGCCGGTCGATCTCACGCAGACGCTTCTTGCCGTAGAGGTAATCGCCGTTCTCGGAGCGGTCGCCGTTGCTCGCGGCCCAGGCCACCACGTTGACCACCTCGGGCCGTTCCACCCGCACCAGATGCGCCAACTCCGCCTGCATGCGGGCGTGGCCCGCCGGCGTCATGTAGTTGCGGGTACCGGCCGGCAGCGCGGGGAGGCCGGCATCCTCGTCATCCTCCTCCGGCGCCTCCTCGCGCACGAAGGCCTTGCTCATTCGTCCAGGGGAGGCGGATTGCCGTCGTGCACCAGGCTGCGGCGACGCTCCAGGTAGAGGTCGCGCATGAATTCGTAGCCGTCCAGCGCGGCGACATCCAGCGCCCGCTTTGCATCCAGCAGGTCGGCGCGGCGGCTGACCACGCGCAGAGCCATGGTGGGGTCGCGGGTGGACAGGTCGTCGTAGTTGTACACCAGG
>JBBIIR010000275.1:0-3699 GCA_037446455.1 Hydrogenophilales bacterium
TTTCGTGTCTGTGCGGGCGCCTGGCTTTGTCGCTCCTCCTTGCGGGGAACGACCCCGCCGCGTCGTCGCTTCGCGCCAGCCACCCGCGCAGCCACGCCTGCGGACGTGTTCAACCGAGGAATCAAGGTTGAATTGTTTGATCCAGATCAAGCCACCCCTTTCCCGCATTCCCCCGCCGACGCGGGCGTATCCTCGCCGCGATAGACACAGCCCGAGACGGCGGTTTCCATCACCGCCACCCGGCTCAGGCCGGGCAGCGCAGGCGCCAGCCGCTCCCAGATCCAGCGCGCCAGATGTTCGCTGGTGGGATTCTCCAGGCCCGGCACATCGTTCAGGCAACGATGGTCGAGGGCGGCGTGAATGGGCGCCCAGGCCCGCTGGAGTTCGGCGAAGTCGAGTACCCAGCCGAGATCGGGGTGTAGGGGTCCGCATATATGGACCTCGATCTGGAACGAGTGACCATGCAGGCGCGCGCAGGGATGTTCGGGGGGCAGCCTGGGCAGCCGGCGCGCGGCTTCCAGGGAAAAACGGCTGAAGATTTCCATGGCTGAGGCGGGAATGGGGCGGAAACGCCATTGTCTTGCAGACTTCGCCGGCCTGACGGCAATGACGTAAAAAAAGCCGGGCGCTGCGCACCCGGCTTATCGCGCGGCGAAGCTCCTCAGGCCTTGCGGCTTGCTTCCACCATGCGCTCGATGATCGGGCCGAGGATGACTTCCATGGCGAAGCCCATCTTGCCGCCGGGCACCACCAGGTTGTTGGGCCGCGACATGAAGGAGCCGGGGATCATCGACAGGAAGTAGGGGAAGTCCACGCCCTTGGGTTTGCGGAAGCGCACCACCACCAGGGATTCGTCCGGCGTCGGAATGTCGCGGGCGATGAAGGGGTTGGAGGTATCCACCAGGGGCACGCGCTGGAAGTTGATGTCGGTGCGCGAGAACTGGGGCGTCACGTAGTTCACGTAATCCGGCATGCGGCGCAGGATGGTGTCGACGATGGCATCGGCGGAATAGCCGCGCTCGGCGGCGTCGCGGTGAATCTTCTGGATCCACTCCAGGTTGACCACGGGCACCACGCCCACCGCCAGGTCCACGTACTTGGCCATGTCCACCTGGTCGGTCACCACCAGGCCATGCAGACCCTCGTAGAAAAGGATGTCGGTCTTGGCGGGCATGTCCTCCCAGGGGGTGAACTCACCGGGCTTCAGGTTGGTGCCGAGGCGGGCGTTGAGGGCGGCGGCTTCCTCGTCGCTGTGGATGTAGTAGCGCTTCTTGCCGGTACCCGTCTCGCCGTAGGTCTTGAAGATGTTGGCCAGCCCCGCGAAGTCGTTGGCTTCGGGGCCGAAATGGCTGAAGTGGTGGTTGCCGGCGGCCTCGGCCTTCTTCATGGCCTCCTTGAATTCCACCCGGCCCAGGCTGTGCATGCTGTCGCCCTCGACGACGGCGGCGGACAGCTTCTCGCGCGTGAAGATGTGCTCGAAGGCGCGCTTGACGGTGGTGGTGCCGGCGCCGGACGAACCGGTGACGACCACGACGGGATGCTTCTTGGACATGGAAATTCCCCCTAAAAAATCTGTGAAACGTGAAAAGAGAAACGTGAAAAGCGCGCCGCCGCTCACGTGTCTCTTCGCGCAAAGGCCTGTGAGTATAAACGCCGCCTCACCGGCCTGTCACCCGAGCGGCGGGTATAATCCGCCCTTCTATCAAGCACATCCCGGAAGTCATCGCATCACATGGACGCCCATTACCATCCGGAGATCATCGAGCCGGAAGCCCAACAGCACTGGGAAGAAAAACAGATATTTCGGGCCGTGGAAGACCCGGCCAGGCCCAAGTATTACTGCCTGTCCATGTTCCCCTACCCTTCGGGCAAGCTGCACATGGGCCACGTGCGCAACTACACCATCGGCGACGTGCTGGCCCGCTACCACCGCATGAAGGGTTTCAACGTGCTGCAACCCATGGGCTGGGACGCCTTCGGCCTGCCCGCCGAGAACGCCGCCATCGCCAACGATGTGGCGCCGGCCGGCTGGACCTACGCCAACATCGACTACATGCGCGGCCAGTTGAAGCGCCTGGGCCTGGCCATCGACTGGTCGCGGGAACTGGCCACCTGCAAGCCCGACTACTACCGCTGGGAGCAGTGGCTGTTCACCCGCCTGTTCGAGCAGGGCCTGATCTACAAGAAGATGGCGACGGTGAACTGGGACCCGGTGGACTGCACCGTGCTCGCCAACGAGCAGGTCATCGACGGTCGCGGCTGGCGTTCCGGCGCCCTCGTGGAGAAGCGCGACATCCCCATGTATTTCTTCCGCATCACCGCCTACGCCGAGGAACTGCTGGCCGAACTCGACCACCTGCCGGGCTGGCCCGAGCGGGTGAAGACCATGCAGCGCAACTGGATCGGCAAGAGCTTCGGCGTCGAGATCCACTTCCCCTTGCTCCCCTCCCCCCCGGGGGGAGGGGCTGGGGGAGAGGGACGCCAGCAAGGCGAGCCGGGTTCCGAGCCACCCTCCGTCCTCAAGGTCTTCACCACCCGCGCCGACACCCTGTTCGGCGTCACCTACGTCGCCGTCGCCGCCGAGCATCCGCTGGCCCGGCAAGCCGCCGAGGGCAACCCCGAGCTCACCGACTTCATCAACGAATGCAAGCAGGGCAGCGTGGCCGAAGCGGACCTGGCGACGATGGAGAAAAAGGGCATGGACACCGGCCTGAAGGTCTACCACCCCTTCACCAATGAAGCCGTGCCTATCTGGGTCGCCAACTACGTGCTCATGGGCTACGGCGAGGGCGCGGTGATGGCGGTGCCGGCCCACGACGAGCGGGACTTCGCCTTCGCGCAGAAGTACGGCCTGCCGGTTCGGGCCGTGATACGACCCGAAGGTGCGGCGTCAGGCGAGAGGCGAGAGGCGGATGAACGCGATGCGCCTCACGCCTCACCCCTCACGCCTCACCTGCCGTACATCGAGTACGGCACCCTGTTCGACTCCGGCGACTTCTCCGGGCGCACCTCCGCCGAGGCCATCGACGCCATGGCCCTGGTGCTGAAGAACCTGGGCCTGGGGGAAAAGCGCACCACTTTCCGCCTGCGCGACTGGGGCATCAGTCGCCAGCGCTATTGGGGCTGCCCCATCCCCATCATCCATTGCCCCACCTGCGGCGACGTGCCGGTGCCGGACGACCGGCTTCCCGTGGTGCTGCCCGAGGACGTGAAGATCGACGTCGGCTCGCCGATCAAGAAGATGCCGTCGTTCTACCAGTGCGCCTGTCCCAAGTGCGGCGGCCCGGCCGAGCGGGAAACCGACACCATGGACACCTTCGTCGAGTCCTCCTGGTACTACGCCCGCTACGCCTGCCCGGACAACACCGGCGCCATGGTCGACGAGCGCGCCAACCACTGGCTGCCGGTGGACCAGTACATCGGCGGCATCGAACACGCCATCCTGCACCTGCTCTACGCCCGCTTCTTCCACAAGCTGATGCGCGACGTGGGTTTGGTGAAGAGCAACGAGCCCTTCGCCAACCTGCTGACCCAGGGCATGGTCATCGCCGACACCTATTTCCGCGAGGCCGGCGACGGCAAGAAGCAGTGGATCAACCCGGCCGACGTGGAAATCCGGGACGGTGTGGCGGTGCTCAAGGCGGACGGCCAGCCGGTGCGTGTGGGCGGCACCGAGAAAATGTCCAAGTCGAAGAACAA
>JBBIIR010000276.1:0-3694 GCA_037446455.1 Hydrogenophilales bacterium
TGGGATCGTCGAGATGCGCCGCGAGATCTTCGGTGGTGACGAGGGTGTTGGAAAACATGGTGAGGCGTGAGGCGTGAGGCGTGAGGCGTGAGGCGTGAGGCGTGAGGCGTGAGGCGTGAGGCGGAAAGGGCGGGGAGGCGGCGCCTCCCGCCTCACGCCTGTCGCCTCACGGGATCAGTAGCCGCCCTTGCCGAAAGGCTTGGTCAGGCCGGCCACCTTGGCGGCCTGGCGGTTGGGCTGCAGGGGGAAGAGTTCATAGAGCTTCTTCTTCCAGTCCATGCCTTCGATTTCCTCGTCCAGTTCCGCCACCATGTTGCGGAAGTTCGGCGTGTGGCCGTCTTCCTGGTATTTGCGGCGCATGTAGTTAATGATCTGCCAGTGCTCGTCGGTCAGCTTGATGCCTTCGGCCTCGGCGATGACGGGGACGATCTCGTCGCTGAAATTGGCTTCCAGCAGGAAACCATCGTCATCCACTTCCAGTTCTTCGCCGTTCAAAACGTATCCCACGGTTCTCTCCTATCAGACAAGTTGAAAATAACGTGCGCGGCGGCCGGATCGCTCAGCCGCCGCCCACTTCCTTGATGGATTTGTGCGGCACGAAGATGCCGCAGCCGTAACCACGATGCAGGCCCAGACCGCGTTCCTGCACGGTCAGCGATTGCAGCAGGCTGATATCGTGCAACATCAGGCTGAAGCCGCCAATAACCCCATTGGGGGTGTGCATGTCGCGCCGCTTGCCCGGGATCAGGCCGGCGCGGATGTCCATGGCCTCCAGTTGCCGCCGCGCCGCCTCGATGAAATCCGCTTCATCGATCGTGCCCAGGTCGACGAAGTGGGCGTAGAGCGTGGCAAAGGGGGTCAGGGGCTTTTCCTTCGCGGCGCCGATCCGGAGTTCGCCGGCGCCGGGATCGATGCCGCGGCCCTGCAAGGCGTGGGCCTCGGCGATGCGCTCGATGGGCAGGCGCAACACCAGCTTCACGCGCCGGTTGATGACCAGGTTGGCATTGCGGCCGCTGGGGGCGGCGTGCACCGGATGCACGCCCGCCTCCGGCAGTTCCCGCAGCCAGGGCAGGTGTCGGGCCAGGGCCTCGAACAGGGCGTAGCCGTGGTCCTGGGGAAGCTCGAAGCCGTTCAGGTCGAACTGGATCTCGCGGAAGCGGGCGATGTGCTCGAAATCCTTGATGGCTTCCCATTCCGGGCTGTACATGCGCATGGATCAGGTCTCCCCGGCGGTCGGGGAGGCAACATCCTGGGGGCCCGCCCACTTGAGCATTTCCTCGGCCCAGTAGCGCGCGGTGACCGGATCGATGTCGAAGATGGTGAAGCGCGCGCCGCGCTCGCGGATGCGCAGCCGCAGCATGGGCGTGCCTCCAGCCTCGTAGCGCACGTTCTGAAATTCGATTTCCTGATTGCCATAAGGATTTCTGAACTTCGCAAGCGAGGTGATCTGGTCCATAATTTATAAGCTTTCGTTGATTTGCTAATTATCTGACATTTCAAGTCGGGTATTTACAGCTCCGAGTTGGATTATCCGGAACCTACCCGTTCGGGTAGGTCGAGGATACCCGAGTGAAGGACCCGGTTACCCCATCGGAATGATGGAAGGCTCGATTAGGGCTCACTAATATGCGATGACTGGTCCGTGCGGTCCGAAGCCGGCGGCAAGGTGCTGTGAGTTGTGACGACACCCGTAGTTCAAGACTTCAAGGAGAAAGACAGATGGCTAAGCAACAGTATAAAACGCCCAACCTGGACGATTTGGAGAAGGGCCCCTGGCCCTCTTTCGTCACCGGCCTGAAGCGCCTGGCCAACGAGAACGACATGATGGTCGACCTCATGGGCCAGCTCGAAACCTCCTATGAGACCAAGTTCGGCTACTGGAAGGGCGGTACCGTCGGCGTGGTCGGCTATGGCGGCGGCGTCATCCCCCGTTTCACCGAACTCAAGGACGCGGACGGCAAGCCCAAGTTTCCCGAGGCCGCCGAGTTCCACACCCTGCGCATCCAGCCTCCCGCCGGCATGCACTACACCTCCGACCTGCTGCGCCAGATGTGCGACGCCTGGCTGGAGACCGGCGGTTCCGGCCTGATCGCCTTCCACGGCCAGTCCGGC
Organism: Hydrogenophilales bacterium; assembly: GCA_037446455.1. Taxonomy (GTDB): domain Bacteria; phylum Pseudomonadota; class Gammaproteobacteria; order Burkholderiales; family Thiobacillaceae; genus PFJX01. The sequence goes on from JBBIIR010000276.1 coordinate 2,113, forward strand.
GACATCATGTTCCAGGGCATCAAGACCGAGGACGTGCAGCGTTCCTTCGACAAGTTCAACGAGATGGGCTTCGACCTCGGCGGCGCCGGCCCCGCCCTGCGCACCTCCATGTCCTGCGTCGGCGCCGCGCGTTGCGAGATGTCCTGCTTCGACGAGGCCCGCGCCCTGCGCACCGTCATCAACAACAACCTGGACGACATGCACCGTCCGTCCCTGCCCTACAAGTTCAAGTTCAAGTTCTCCGGCTGCCCGAACGACTGCGTCAACGCCATCCAGCGTTCCGACATGGCCACCATCGGCACCTGGCGCGACAGCATGCGCGCGGACGAGAAGATCGCCCGTGAATGGATGGCTGCCCACAGCACGGAAGACCTGACCAACATGGTCGTCTCCATGTGCCCGACCCGCGCCATCCGCCTGGTCAAGAACGACGGCGCCGCCGCCGGCGAGGGCATCACCAAGGTCGCCGTGTCCGACGCCAACTGCCTGGAGATCGACAACCACAACTGCGTGCGCTGCATGCACTGCCTGAACGTCATGCCCGGCGCGCTGCTGCCCGGCAAGGACAAGGGCGTCACCATCCTGGTCGGCGGCAAGGGCGTGCTGAAGATCGGCGCCACCATGGGTACCGTGGTGATCCCGTTCATGAAGCTGGAATCCGACGAGGACTTCGAGAAGCTCAACGAACTGTCGCGCAACATCCTCGACTTCTTCGCCGAGAACGCCCTGGAGCACGAGCGCACCGGCGAAATGATCGACCGCATCGGCCTGGTCAATTTCCTGGAGGGCATCGGTCTGGAAGTGGATGCCAACATGATCGTGCATCCCCGCAGCAACCCCTACGTCCGCATGGACGGCTGGGACGAGGAAGCCGAGAAGTGGTTCGAGCGCAAGCAGGCCGCGGCCTGATTCCGGTGCCCCGGCCCGCCCGCGCGCGGGCCGGGGTAAAGCAAGGTTTTCGATCGCAAAAGCTTGGAGATAAGCATGGCTGAAAGAACTCACGAGACCATCGAATCCGGTGCGCCGGACCCGATGCCCTACATGCACCCCGTCATGAAGAACAACTACGGCAAGTGGATCTACCACTCCCATCCCAAGCCGGGCGTGCTCTACCACCGCGCCGAGGGCGGCGACGAAGTCTGGACGGTGAAGGCCGGCACCCAGCGCCAGATGGACCACTACACCATTCGCAAGCTGGCCGACATCGCCGATCAGTTCGCCGACGGCTTCGTGCGCTTCACCACCCGTTCCAACATCGAGTACATGGTCACCGACCCGTCCAAGGTCGAGCCCCTGATCAAGGCCCTGTCCGACAATGGCTTCCCGGTCGGCGGCACCGCCAACTCGGTGTCCATGATCGCCCACACCCAGGGCTGGCTGCACTGCGACATCCCCGGCACCGACGCCTCCGGCGTGGTGAAGGCGCTGATGGACGAGTTGTACGACGACTTCGTCAAGTGCGAGATGCCCAACCGGGTCAAGCTGTCCACCTCCTGCTGCGAGATCAACTGCGGCGGCCAGGCCGACATCGCCATCATCGTCCAGCACACCAAGCCGCCGAAGATCAACCACGATCTGGTCG
>JBBIIR010000277.1:0-3686 GCA_037446455.1 Hydrogenophilales bacterium
CGTCGGCGATGCGGCGGATTTCATCGCGTTCGCGGGCGTGCTTCTCGCCGTCGGCAAAGGCGGCGAACAGGGTCAGGGTGAGGATGGCGCGTTGTTGTTCGGGGTTCATGCATGGCTCCTTGTGAATTGGACAGGTCCGTCCGACCGAGAGGTCGTGGAACGATTTGCGGAACTAGCCTCGGACATGCCGCGCCGGACTCCGTTCAGGGATTGCAAACATCGCAGCGTCCGGGGTCGGCGTCGCCCGAAATCATCCGCTCTTCGCGGTACGCGCACTTCGGGCAGCCCCAGACCTCGGCGCGCGTCTCGCGCGTGGGCGCGCCGCAGTCGGCGCAGGGTAGCCCCGGCAGACGCTCGATCAGCCAGAAGCCAGGCGTGCCGCAGGCCGGGCACAGGGACAAGAGCTTGTCGCGCAGGTTTTCCGCCGCCAGGCGGATGGCCTCGCGGCGCGTGGGGTGGGCATGCGCGCGGGCGTCGTGCTCCAGGAACACCAGGCCGTTGTCCGCCGCCGCTTGCGCGCGCGAAAAGGCCGCGGCCAGCGTCGCCCAGTCGGCGATGCCCTTTTCGATGCGGGCATCGTCCTGCTGCGCCGGGCGCACCACAAGATGGTGTTCGGGAAAGCCCGCCGCCGCCGCGAAGCGGCGCGTGGCCTGCCAATTTCCGGTCAACGTGTGAGCGAAGCGTGTGGCCTGTTGCGCCCAGCCGGTCACCTCGATACCGCGCAGGTCATCGACGAACAACAGCAGTTCGCTGTTCCAGGGCAGCGTACCCAGGAAGGGGTCGGCGCCGAAGGCGCCCTCGCTCGCCAGCCCCAGGGGCAGGCCGGAGATTTCCATGCCGATGCGCGCCTTTGCGCGGGCCGCCTCGATCTGGCTACCGGCACGCGGGATGTCGCGCGTGAAGCTGCCCAGGGTGTCGGTGTCGAAGCCCTCCACACGCGTCACCCGGCAGCCCAGGGCGGCATCCAGCACGGGCGCCAGGATGGCTTCCTTGCCGTGCTGGGTGAGCAGGGCGATGCGCTGTCCGGCATAGGGGTGAAGGTCGCTCTCGCCGGCGCGGCAAGCGGAACTGTTGGCATCGCTCATATCCACAGGCTCAGCGGCGGATCGGACAGCACGGCGCGCAGGATGTCGCCGCGGGAAATGATGCCCGCCAGCCTGCCCGCCTCGTCCACCACCGGCAGCGCGGTGAGCCCGGTTTCCAGGAGGACGCGGGCGATGCGGCGGATATCGGTGACCGGGTCGGCGCAGATCACCGGGCTGGCCATCACCTCGCGCACCTGTCGTTCGAGTCCGCCGGTGGGGGTTTTGCCCACCAGCTCGAGCACGGTCAGCAGTTCGCGTTCCGAAACCATGCCCACCACGCCCCGGTCCGCTTCCAGCACCGGCGCCTGACGCACGCCGCGCGCCGCGAGCCGGTGCCAGGCGGCCTCCACCGTGTCCCCGGCACGCAGGATGAGCACCGACCGGCTCATCACCTGATAAGCATGCCGCACCGACTCTCTCTGCGTTTCCGGATGCAGGGACTTGGCATAGGCCGCCGCCGCCTGGGCATGGCGCGGATCGTGGTCCTGTTCGTCCGAAACGCGGCGCCGAACCAGTTCGAATTCCGCGCCCAGTTCGTCGCCTTCCCGGTGGATGCCGCGGGCATGCCGCGCGGCGAAGGCGCCGGGCACCTGGATCAGGTGCTCCAGACTGCCGCGAAAGGTCTGCCCGGTGACGCCGTGGATGGAAAACATGGCGGTATTCGCTCAAACGGCGTGATTCAAGCGCGGTTCCAAGCAGGCGGGGTAGCCCTGCTCATTGCAAAGTCGTTTCGATGTCAACGCGAACCATGCCCCTGGGCTCGCTGACGATCTTCGCCAGATAGCGCTGCTTGCCCTTGATCCAGGCATGCGTCTCGGCCTCCGGCGTCGCCGATTGCAGTTCCTGCGTGTAGCCCAGGGCGGTAAAGCCCTGGACGTAATGGTCGAGCACCGCCGCGTAATCCGCGCGACCCTCGTAGTGCACGCTGACCTGCCTGCCCTCGCGATGCCAGAAGGTGCGGGTGAGGCCCGGATAGCGCGCCACGGGCGCGAAGTCGGTGCCGGAAACATCGCGCTGCGGCCTATCCTCGGACTTGAGCATGGGCACGTATGCGGCCACGGTCTCCCGCGCGCCCGGCACCACCTGCTCCACCTGCCGCTCCACCGTGGCCAGGGCATCGCGCGCGGCCTCGGGCGCCGCCGCGCTCCAGCCTTGCGCCTGGCCGAAGAACCAGCCGATCAGGGCGACGGCGGCCCAGATCAGCAATCCGAACAGGACCAGCAGTGTGACTCCAAGCACGATCCAGGTGCGTCGCCGAACCTGAAACACCCTGTTCGCGGCCTGGGCGGCCAGCGCAAAAATCCCCAGTTTGTTCATGACATCCTCCCTCGCGGCCGCGCCGCCTTCCATGTGAGTTGTGGGTCGGTCATGGCTGCAACGCGTCTTTCGGCGCCGCCGGCATGGCCGGCGCGAATGCCCGCTGTCGCGCCAGGCGGCGCCCCAGCGTGCGGCCGGCGCGTTCGGCGGCGCGGTCGATGGCCACATAGAGGTCGGCCTCCACGTCCTCGATGACCACGGCCGGCGCGTGCTTCAGGCGCGCTTCGATCAGGCAACGCTTGTCATCACCGCCGCGCGGGCCGTTGACGTCGGACAGGCGCACGGTGATGCGCAGGATGCTGCCGTCGCCATTCGACAAGGCATAGGCCAGGCGCTTCTCGACATGCGCGCGCAGGCCCGGCGTCAGGCTGAAACCTTGGGTGTGGATGGTGATCTGCATGGGTGCTCCGGTTCGGTGGGTGAAGGCGTGCTCAGTATGGCGGCCCGCTTTAATTCGAAGCAAACAGTTAATTGTTTGTGTTTAATTCGAATTACTCGAACTTAGAGACGGACCGTCATGCTCAATTTCAAGCACCTGCACTACTTTCTCGCCGTCGCCAAATACGGTGGCGTCAACCGCGCGGCGGAGCGGCTGCACCTGACGCCGCAGACCCTCTCCGGCCAGCTCAGTCAGTTCGAGCGAAGGCTGGGGGCGGCGCTGTTTCACCGCGAAGGGCGGCGCATGGCACTGTCCGCCACCGGCAAGCTCGCCTTGTCCTATGCCGAGGAGATTTTCCAGGTCGGCGCGGAACTGGAAGCGCTGCTGCGCGGCGGCCCGGAGGAACCCGCCATTCCCTTCCGGGTCGGCATCGCCGATGTCGTGCCGAAATCCATCGCCCACCAGTTGCTCGCGCCGGTGCTGAGCCTGGCCGATCCGATCCGCCTGATCTGCCGCGAGGACCGGCTGGAACCGCTGCTGGCGGATCTCGCCATCCACCGCCTGGACATGGTGCTGGCCGACCGCCCGATGCCGCCGGGCCTGGACGTGAAGGGCCACAGCCACCTCCTGGGTGAATGCGGCGTGGCCTTTTTCGCCGCGCCCGACCTCGCCGCGCGCCTGGGCGCGGACTTTCCCGCCAGCCTCGACGGCGCGCCCATGCTGATCCCCGGCGAGGACAGCGCCCTGCGCGCCCCGCTCATGCGCTGGCTGGAGCGTCAGGGCCTGCGACCGCGCGTCGTCGCCGAATTCGACGATTCAGCGCTGATGAAATCCTTCGGTCAGTCGGGCGCCGGTATCTTTTCCGCGCCGGCGGCCTTGGCGCGGGAAATCGAAGCGCGCTACGG
>JBBIIR010000278.1:0-3669 GCA_037446455.1 Hydrogenophilales bacterium
CGGCCTCGGCCCCCGCCAGATACCCCTCGATCAGCCGACGCCAGTGCGTGCCGAAGGCGGTGGGAGTGAAGACGGGCCGGTCGGGAAAGGTGTCGTACCAGCTGCGGCCGTAGCGGCAGTAGGAGCGATAAGCTTCCAGCGGATTGCGGTAGAGCAGCACGAAGCGCGCGTTGGGGTAGAGCCATTTCAGATAGCGCGCGTGCTCGATGCCGAGGCGCACCTCCTTGAGGCCCCAGCGCGCGGCGCCGGCTTCGGTGGCGGGGGCGGCGAACAGCGCGTCGTGAAAGCGGCGGTGCGCCTGCCACAGCGACTGGGGCGCGGGGAACAGGTTGGCGACCCAGCTGCCCGTCAACTGTTCGGGCGGCGTGCCGTCGTAGTAGTACTCGGCCGGCGGCCAGCCGGGGCGGAAGGCCTTGAGCGTGTCGGCCATGGCCTGGATCGGGCCGCACTCGTCGTAGGGTTCGCCCCAGATGAGCACCCGCTTGTCCGACATGATCAGGCGCTGCATCAGCGTGGAGCCCGAACGCCAGCCCGCCGAAAGCAGGAAGATCGGCGCGGCGGGGTCGTCGGTCGGCGCGGGGCGGACGGCGCGCACGGCGGCGAGGCCGCCATCGATGCCTGTGTAGCCCTTGAGCAGTTGGCGATGCTGGGCCCAGGCCTGGGCGGGGCCTTTGAATGCGGTCTGGATCGTTCTCAACATGGGGTCAGGTCCTGGGGGCAACGTAGGCCAGCGTGCCGTGGGCGCGCACCTTGTCGAGCAGCGCGGCGCGGGTGTCGCCGAAGCCGGATGCACCGGATTGATAGCGCGCGAACAGGGGCGCGATGTCGGCGGCGATGCGGCGTTTGAGGCGGTTGTAGCCATGCTCGACCAGCCAGGCGCCAAGGCGATACGACAGGCGATCGCGGACCGCCAGGGCGCGGCGCAGGCTCGCGTCGCCGAGGTCGGCCGGATGCTGCAGCAGCAGGTTGGCGAGTATCGTGGCGGCGCCGGCGGCATCGATCGCACCGTTCTTGAAGCGCACCAGCACGTCGGAGGCCTTCACCTCGGGAAAGCGTGAGCAGTAGAGCGTGGCGTCATCCCGGCGGAAGTAATACAACGGCTCGGCAATGTGGCAGAAGCGGAAATGCTTCGCCGCGCGCAGGAAGTAGTCGTAGTCCTCCACCAGGAACAGTTCCGGGTCGTAGTCCCCGACCGCGTCATACAGGCGGCGGGTATAGAGGAAGCAGGCGCCGATATGGTTGCCCTGCTCCAGCCGCAGGGTGTCCGGCAGACGGTCGTGCTGGGGGGAGATTGGCCTGCCTTGCGCATCCTGCTCCGAAAACAGCCAGTAATCCGCGTAGACGAAGTCGCAGTCGCCAGGCGCCAGGGCGGCCGCCATTTTCTCGATGGCGGTTGGAGCCAGCAGGTTGTCGTCCGAGGTCCAGGTCAGGTAGTCGCCCCGGGCCAGGGCAAAGCCCCGGTTCAAGGCACGCGGCAGTTTCAGGTTGGGGTCGTTCTTGACGTAGCGCACCCGCGGGTCGTCGAAGCTGGCCACCGCCTGGGCGGTGTCGTCGGGGGAGTTGTCGTCCACCACGATCAGTTCGAGATTGGCGTGGGTCTGGTCCAGCACGCTGCGCATGGCCTGGGCCAGCAGGTGAGCCCGCTTGTAGGTGGGCAGGACGATGCTGACCAGCGGGCTCGATTCTGGGCTCATCGATCCGCACCCCCGGCCCCTCTCCCGCTTGCGGGCGAGGGGAGGTCGACCAGGATCTTCCGCACGATCTTGGCGCTCGCGGCGCCGTCGCCGTAGGGGTTGGCGCGCGTCGCCATGGCCTGGTATTCGGCGGGGTCGTCGAGCAGGCGGCTCGCTTCGCGCACGATGTCGGCGGCGTCCATGCCGACCAGCTTGAGCGTGCCGGCTTCGACGCCTTCCTGACGCTCGGTGACCTTGCGCATGACCAGCACCGGCTTGCCCAGGCTGGGCGCTTCTTCCTGCAGGCCGCCTGAATCCGTGAGCACCAGGTAGGCGCGCTTCATCAATTGCACCAGGGGCAGGTAGTCCAGCGGGTCGAGCAGGCGTACGTTGGGGATGTCGGCAAGATGCTTGCCGACGACGGCGCGCACATTGGGATTGCGATGCACCGGATAGACCAGTTCGATGTCGCCCTCGTATTTGCGGGCCAGTTCGGCCAAACCCTGGCAGATGGATTCGAAGGGGCCGCCGAAGCTCTCGCGCCGGTGCGCGGTGACCAGCACCACGCGCCGGCTGTCGAAAGGGATGCCGTCCAAGGGGGAACCGGCCAGTTCGAAGGGGCGTTGCGACACATCCAGGAGGGCGTCGATGACCGTATTGCCGGTGACCGCGATCGCCGAATCCGCAATGCCCTCATTCAGGAGATGCTGACGGGCCTTGCCGCTATGGGCGAAGAACAGGTCGGCCACCGCGTCGATCATCCTGCGGTTGGCTTCTTCCGGATAGGGATGGTGTTTATCGAAGGTGCGCAGGCCCGCTTCCACGTGGCCGATCTTCACGCCCGCATAGAAGGCCGCCAGCGCCGCCGCCATGGAGGTGGTGGTGTCGCCCTGCACCAGCAGCAGGTCGAACTGCTCCCGCCGCAGGATCTTGCCCACCTCCGCCAGCACGGCGGTGGTGATGTGCTCCAGGGTCTGGTTTTCCCGCATCAGGTCGAGCTGGTAGTCGGCGCGGATGCAGAACAGTTCGATCAGCGGGGCCACCATGTCCTTGTGCTGACCGGTGAGGCAATTGCGGTTTTCGATCCGGCCCGGATGGCGTTCCAGTTCGGCGATCAGGGGGGCCATCTTGATGGCCTCGGGGCGTGTCCCGAAGACGGTGAGGACGCGGATGGGGGCGTCAGGCACGGGCGGCCTCCCGATCCAGTTTCATCTTCCAGGCATCCAGGAAGTACTTGGCGCCCCAACTGATCTCGCCGCCGGAAATGTATTGGGCCCCCTTGCCGTAGCTGCCGAAGAAGCCGCCGGACTTGTTCTGGATCTTCTCCAGGTAGCGGATCGCCCGGTCCGCGCATTCATGCCGGCCCAGGTGCTGCCAGATGATGGCGTACTGGGCCAGACCGGTGGAGCAGACCCATTCCACGTCGGGATAGGCGGGCACCGCGCCATCGGCCCGCTGGTGTTTTTCCACGTCGGCCATGCCCTGGCGGGCCAGATCGAGTTCGCCCAGTTCGCACAGGGCCTCCATGGCATAGGCGTGGAAATGGGACAGGCGGTTGAACGGCACCAGGTCGGGCTGCGCCTTGTAGTAGTCCAGCACGCGCCCGGCGGCGGCCTCGTACTCGGGCACCCCCAGTTTCCTGCCCGCTTCCACCAGCGGGGGGAGCGCATAGGTGTGGATGAGGTCGCTGGCGATGCCGGTCCACAACTCCGTGGAAGGCGTGGTCAGGCGACCGTTGGCTTCGATCTGGGTGAGGATCCAGTCGCTGGCCCGGCGCAGGGATTCTTCGCTGCCTTCGACATCCCCCATGGCCGCGACCAGACCCCGCATGATCTGGCCGGTGTCGAAGGTGTAGGGCACTCCGTCCGGTGCGGGGAAAGCGCCGTCGGGCAGTTGGATGGACAGCAGCCAGCGGGTGCAGCTCCGGGCCAGCTCGGGTTCGTTCCAGGCGTAGAGGGTGGGGATCCAGTAACCGGTCACTTCCGGATAGGCGACG
>JBBIIR010000279.1:0-3654 GCA_037446455.1 Hydrogenophilales bacterium
TGCTGAGCATGGGCCTGATCGGGATTTTCGTGGGGCCGGTGCTGCTGGCGGTCACTTACACCCTGCTCAACGCTTGGGTCGTGGACAGCATGAAACCCGTGGCCCCACCCACAGATCCGCCCAGGTAAACGGGGCGGCGCGCCTCAGGCTTGGTCATCGGTTTCCTCCGTGTGCGCAGGGTAGGCTCGGAGGTAGGCGCTGACCGCCGAACCCAGGGTAGGGTAGAAGGTATCCGCTCCCAGACGGGCGAACAGCCCGAAACGCTTGAGTTTGTCCTTGACCGGATCCTTCATCTCGGCGAAGGAGAGTTCGATGCCCGCTTCCAGCAGGGTTTCGTCGAGTTCGGCGACGATGTCCGCGGCGGTGACGTCCACGCTGGTCACCGGCTCGGCCGCCACCACCAGCCAGCGCGCGGGAGTGGGCGAGGCGTCCAGCGCGGCGAGCACGCGGTCGCGGAACAGTTCGGCGTTGGCGAAGAACAGGGGTGCGTCCCAGCGGAACAGCACCAATCCGGGAATCCGGCGCGCCTCCGGATAGCGTGTCACGTCGTGATAACCCTTGATGCCCTCGACGCGCCCGAGCACGGCCGAGTGGGGCCGCCAGCCGTCCCAGAGAAACTCGATGACGGCGATGAGGATGGCCAGCCCGATGCCGGGAATCACCCCCAGTACCAGGACTCCTGCCGCGCAGGCGACGGACAGCCAGAATTCCCAGCGCTGAATGCGATGGATGCGGCGCAAGTCGGTGAGCTCGAACAAGCCGATGGCCGAGGCGATCACCACGGCGGCCAGGGCGCTGATGGGCAGGTCCCGCAGGAGATGCGGCGCCAGAACCAGCAGCAGGGTCACACCCGCCGCGCCCACCACGCCCGCGAGTTGGGTTTGCGCGCCCGCAGCCTCCGCCACGGGTGTGCGCGAGGAACTGCTGCTGACGGGAAAACCCTGGAAGAATCCCGCGGCCAGGTTGGCGGCGCCCAGACCCACCATTTCCTGGTTGGGGTCCACCGGGCTGCGCAGGCGGGCGGCGTAGGAGCGGGAGAGCACGCTGGTGTCGGCGAAGGAGACCAGGGCAACGGCCAAGCCGCCGATGAGCACCGCGCCAAGGTCGGCGACGCTGATCCACGGGATGGCGAAGGCGGGCAGACCTTGCGGGAGTTCGCCCAGCACCGCCACGCCGGCGTGTGTATCGAGGTCGAGCAGCGCCGTCGCCGCCGTCGCCGCCGCCACCGCGATCAGGATGCCCGGCCAGCGCGAATTGCCCTTCAACAGCAGGATCGTCACCAGCGTGCCCAGGCCCAGGGCGAAGGCGGCCCAGTTCGTCGCGCCCCCAAGCACCGCCTTGCCGGTAGCCCACAGGCTTGCGAGCGGGCCGTCGCTATCGAGTTCGAGACCGAACAACTTGGGAAGCTGGCTGATGATCACCGCCAAGGCGATGCCGTTCATGTAGCCATAGCGGATGGGCTTGGACAGCAGCTCGGTGACGAAACCGAGCCGCGCGATGCCGGCGAGCAGGCAGACCAGACCGGACACCACGGCCATCATTCCCGCCAGCGCCACGGCGCGCATGGGATCGCCTCCCGAGAGGGGCAGCACCACGGCCAGGATCACCGCCGCAAGGGAGGAGTCGGGGCCCAGCACCAGGATGCGGCTGGGGCCGAACACCGCATAGACCAGCAACGGCACGATGGTGGCGTAGAGCCCGTAGATGCCCGGCAGGCCGGAGGCCACCGCATAGGCGATGCCGACGGGCACAAGCATGGCCGTCAACACCAGTCCGGCGATGAGGTCGCGGTGCAGCCACTCCACCCGGTAGTGCTTCAGGGTATGCAGGCCGGGCAGCCAGCGCCGCCAACCCAAGTCTTCTTGCGGCTCGGCGCGCCAGCGCGGCAGCGGGCCGGATTGGGGCGGGGTGGGCGGCGGAACCTGTTGGCGCATGGAAAGGAAGCGGTCGGGCGGCTTGATTACGCTACCACACTGCATCCGGCAGACGTTCCCCGGTCTCTACCCCTTTCACCGTCGTGACCGAACATCCGTACATGAATTCGTGGATCCGCGATTCCGGATCATCCTGTGACGGACGCGCTTACCGTATCCGTGTAGGGCGCGTCTTGATGTCGACCGGCGCGATGTCGTCGTCCGTAAATAAATCTGTCCACTACTGTCCGGTTTATTTGATGCCAGCGGTCTGCAAAGCCGGTGCTGACGCGGGTTTCGAGGGTTTGATGGGTGTCCACGATTTGAATTACGGCTGGCTCGTTTGCGATGCTTGCGGGTTTGAACGACCCGGGGTGACGCATGCACGTGGACAAGACGCTGTTCGCGCAAGTCATGGAGTTCGTGCCGTGCAAGACCTTCGGGCGCATCGTCGAGCGGCACAAGGGCGATGCGGGTGTGCGCACGCTGGCTGGGCTGTGCCGACTTGTTTCGTGTCATGGCCTTCGCCCAGCTCACCTGGCGCGAGTCGCTGCGCGACATCGAGGCCTGCCTGGCGGCCAATCAGGCCAAGCTGTTCCATATGGGGCTGAAGGCGCCCCCCGCCCGCTCGACGCTGGCCGATGCGTTGAACCAGCGCGACTGGCGCATCTACCATGCCCTGGCGCAGCGGCTGATTGCCCGCGCCCGGGCGCTGTATGCCCAAGAACCTTCGTTGTTGGAGCTCGAGGCCAGTGTCTATGCGCTGGACTCCACCACGATCGATCTGTGCCCGAGCCTGTTCGACTGGGCGCCGTTTCGCTCGACCAAGGCGGCCATCAAGCCGCACACCCTCCTGGACCTGCGCGGCGCGATCCCCGCGTTCATACACATCAGCGACGGCAAGCTGCACGATGTCAATGTGCTGGACATCCTGCCCGTGGAGGCTGGGGCCTTCTATGTGATGGATCGGGGTTATGTGGACTTCGAACGCCTGTACCTTCGCGCTATTGCTGACCTGGAGCAGGTCCTCTCAAGGACTCAGCCAAAAGCCACAGGAAAGAGGCCTTCTCGGCGTTTCGATGTTATCGAGGGGAGGCAAAAATAGCAGGAAAGCCACCCGAATTGGCGTCCTTGCTTTGTGCCAACTGACGCGCAAATCTGTGCCAAATTATCCGCGACATGACACCAGGCAGGCCAAAAAATTTGGCCCGGATTTGGCCCAGGAAGCCCAAAAGCAAAAGCCCGCATCGCCGCGGGCTTTGTGAAATCTGGCTCCCCGACCTGGGCTCGAACCAGGGACCTGCGGATTAACAGTCCGTCGCTCTACCGACTGAGCTATCGGGGAATTGGGAGGCCGCGAGTGTACTGAGGGGGCGGATTTCGGTCAACCGCTTTGGTGCTTGCGGAGCCGCGGATCAACGGTTCGTCGCGCTCAGGCCAGCGCCTGGGCGATGCGCTCGACGGCCTTTTTCAGGTTGTCCATGGAAGTGGCGAAGGAGATGCGGATGCAGCCTTCGGCGCCGAAGGCGGAGCCGGGCACCAGGGCGACGCCGAATTCCAGCAGGCGGTTGGCGAGGGCCAGGTCGGTGGCTTCGGGCAGTTTGCCTTCGGCGTGCAGTTTGGCGATGGCCGCGCTGACGTCCGGGAAGGCGTAGAAGGCGCCGCCGCTGTCCACGCACTGGACGCCGGGGATGGCGTTGAGGCCGTCCACCACGAAGCGGTGGCGTTCGCGGAAGGCGGC
>JBBIIR010000280.1:0-3650 GCA_037446455.1 Hydrogenophilales bacterium
GCCGAGAAGCATCGCGCGAGCACGGCAAACTTCAAGTCGGCCCTGCTGGGCGTCACCGCGTACAAGGCCATCGACCCCGTGGTGTTCTCGCTCACCGCCGCTTACCGCTTCAATCAGACCCGCCAGGACGGCGCACAGGATTACCGGCCCGGCAACCTGCTGCTCTTCAATCCCTCGGTGGGCTTCGCGGTGAACGATCGGGTGACGCTGACCACCGGGGTGCAATGGACGCACCGGCAGGCCGACCGCTTCGACGGCCAGGCCCAGGGCATGAACCGCACTGCCACCGATCTGCTGCTGGGCGTGGGCTACGGCTTCGCGAAAGGCAACACGCTCAACACCACGCTCAAGCTCAATGCCTCGGGGCGCGGCGGTTCGGAGTTGCGGGCGGGCTGGTTGTATACCTTCTGATCCCCGTGTGGGGAAGCGGGGGCGAAGGGGGAAAAGAACGCGGCGGGCCGAAGGAAACAGCGGCCCGCCCAAGGTTTGGTGCTGCAGCAACAGCGCCAAAAGGCGCCTCGGGAGTTCATTCGAGGCTTGTTGTTGTATGTTTCTACTTCAAGGAGTTCATGATGCAAAAACTGAAGCAAACGGGCATCGCCCTCATGGTAGCCGGGCTGCTCTCGGCCAACGCCTACGCCAGCGAAGCGGCCGTCGAGCAAGTGACGGCACAGCCGGTCGCGGCCTTCACCGACGCCGACCTCAACGCCCTGTTCGAGCAGGAGGCGGACAAGCCGATGCAACTGGCGGTGTTGTCGGGGCAGGAGATGAGGGAGACGGACGGGGCGTTTGCCTTCGTGCCGTTTCTCGCCTACTCGCTTGCTAGCGGCGCTGGAAGCGCATGGCTGTATCACGGCCGCTCCTTCCGCAACACAGGCCAGCTGGGAAGTGCGAGTGGTGCCGCATGGGCTGCGGGTTCAGGAATTCTCGGGGGCATTCACGGCCGAGGCTTGGCGGCCGGTGCAGGGCTGACGGGTTGGGGGAACCGCATTGTGAGCGCACACGGAATGGCGGTATCTGGCGCTTGGAATCTGGCGAATCCTTTCCGGCGTTGATCGAGCATCTTGTAGCACCATGGACTTCATCCTCATTATCGCGGGTCTGCTGATTGCCGAACTCGTAATGTGGGAGCTGCCCCAGGTTCTGGCCGGCCGCCTGAGTAAGGCGGCCGGTATTTTGGTCTGCCTGCTTGTTTCTGGTCTGGTTGTCTGCGTCAGCGCATGGCTAGTAACTGGATTTGACTTGTATTCCGGTTCTGGCGAGATGCTTGTCGTTGCTGTCGCGCTGTTCCTCATTTTCGCCACGTCCTCGGTTATTGTTTTTCTCATGTGGACTAATGACGCAGGCAAAAAGACACAGACACGATAGCAGCCAGAGTTATCTCTCGAAACCATTCGACAAAACTCACGAACCCATGATCTCCCCCTCCTTCTCCCTCTTCCTCCTGCGCGAACTCCCCTTTGCGCGCTTCGACTTCCCCCGCTGGCAGGCCGTGCTGGCCGTCTCCCTCATCGGCCTGTTGGTGGGCGCAGACCCCAGCCTGCGCGCCGCGCCGCCCGAACTGCCCGCGCCGCCCTTGTGGTTCGCCCTGCTGCTGGGCCTTGTCATGGCCTGGGTGGCGTTTCTCGTCATCCTCGGCGTGCTCAGGTGGTGGATGAAGCGCGGCGGCCGCTGGGACGGGCAGGGCGACCTGTTCAATCTCGTCGCCGCCTCGTGGCTCATTGCCGACGTGCTCGGCGCGGGACTTACCGCGCTGGGCGTGCCGCCGCTTTTGACCCTGCCGTTGTGGCTGTACGCGGTATGGGTGGGCGGCAACGCCCTGTCGGGCGCGATCCCCAAGGCGAGTCTGGGCTACAGCATCGGCGGCATCGTCATCGGCCTGATTCCAGCCATGCTGGCCGCCGGGCTGGTGTTCGGCTTGCTGGCCATCGCCCCGGCGATGCTCGGGCTTGTCCCGCCGCCGGCGGGCGCGGGGCCGGAAGGCATGGGTTGAGGCGGTTGATGACGCTGCGCCTTGTCGCCGCCCTGCTGGCTTCGGTCAGCGCCCTGGCGTGGGCCGACGCGCCCGGCGTTTCGGACGAGACATCAACGCCCCGCGCCGAAGGCGTGCTGCTGGTCACCCACTCTGCCCACGGCCACATTCCCGTCAAGAGCTGGAAGCGGCTTCGCGACGCGCGCATCGTCAAGCAGGACCTCGACCATTCCTGCGGCGCGGCGTCATTGGCGACTGTGCTCAACAGCTTCTACGGCCAGAACGTGACCGAAGAAGCCCTGCTCCGCGCCATGGACAAGGGCGACGGCCGCGCCAGCTTCGAGGACATGGCGCGCGCGCTGCCGAAGTTCGGTTTTAGGGCGCAGGGTTTTGCGGCGAGCTGGGCGCAGCTGGCGCGGCTGAAGGTGCCGGTGATCGTGTATGTGAAGCACCGCAAGGACGACCATTTCAGCGTGCTGCGCGGCATCGACGGCGACACGGTGTGGCTGGCCGACCCGAGCCTGGGCAACCGCACCTACAGCCGCGCGCAGTTTCTGGCGATGTGGCAAACCCGCGCCGATACCGGCGATGATCTGGCGGGCAAGTTTCTGGCGGTGCTGCCCGGCCATTCGGATATCGCTTCGCTCGACGACTTCTTCACCAGGACCCCGCGCCGTCAGAGCGCGAACGCCGCATCCCAACTGGCGTTTCGTGCGCAGCCCTGAGCGGCGGTGCTGTCCATCCGAGCTATACCCTAACCGTTCATGGCCGATCAGCCGCCCCTGTCCATGAAAGCGCCTGCCGGCCATGAACGGGTTCCCTCACCCCCAACCCCTCCCGCCTGCGGGAGAGGGGAGCTTCGAGAGTCGCCGAGGCGACTTTCACGTTAATCGGATGTCGGGATACCCCATCCAGGAACGTCAGGATCGCGCCATGTTCTGAATTTCTTGACGTGTAGCGGCTCGGTGAAATCCGTGACCGCAGTTTCGAGAACCCGCGCTACCGCGCCAGCGGCCACAACCTGACAGTGCCTCAACCTGGCGGTGGCGGCGATCATCCGGGACGCTACACTTGGCGTACGATTTTTTCCGTTTCGGGAGCTGCCCATGATTGCGCTTACCGTCGTGCTCGCGGCCGTCGTGCTCGCCGCCGTGCTCGCCTTCGTCCCGCCCATCGCGCAGCCGGCCTGGTATCACGACTTCGCCGACCAGCGCGCCTTCCTCGGTGTGCCCAATTTCCTCGACACGGCCTCCAACCTGTTCTTCCTCGCCGTCGGCCTGGCGGGGCTGGCGGCGCTTTCCCGGGCGCGCTTCATCGATACGCGCGAGCGTCGGGCCTACGGGGTGTTCTTCGGCGGCCTCGTCCTCACCGCCTTCGCCTCGGCCTGGTATCACCTCGCGCCCGACAACGCGCGTCTCACGTGGGACCGGCTGGCCATGACCCTCGCTTTCGCCGGCTTCTTCGCCGCGCTCATTCAGGAGCGGCTGGGCGCGCGGGCGGGTTCGATCATGCTGGCGGGCCTGCTCGTCATCGGGCCCGGCACGGTGCTGGTCTGGTATGGGAGCGAACTTTCCGGCGCCGGGGACCTGCGCCCCTACTTGCTGCTGCAAGGGCTCGTGATGCTGTCGGCCCCGCTGCTGGTCTGGCGCTGGCCGGGGCGCTACGACCGGGGCGGTGA
>JBBIIR010000281.1:0-3650 GCA_037446455.1 Hydrogenophilales bacterium
CGGTGGGGGGAATGGTGGGCCCGCAGGGACTTGAACCCTGGACCAAAGGATTATGAGTCCTCTGCTCTGACCAACTGAGCTACAGGCCCGGCGGGGCGGACTGGCCTCCCCATGCGAGGGTCAATCGAGAAAGCTGCGCAGGCGCTCGGAACGGGACGGGTGGCGCAGCTTGCGCAGGGCCTTGGCCTCGATCTGGCGGATGCGTTCGCGAGTGACGTCGAACTGCTTGCCCACTTCCTCCAGGGTATGGTCGGTGTTCATCTCGATGCCGAAACGCATGCGCAGCACCTTGGCTTCGCGCGGCGTCAGGCTGTCGAGAATTTCCTGGGTGACGAATTGCAGGCTGGAGTAGAGGGCGGATTCGGCCGGGGACAGGGTGGACTGGTCCTCGATGAAATCGCCCAGGTGGGAATCCTCGTCGTCGCCGATGGGGGTCTCCATGGAGATGGGTTCCTTGGAGATCTTCATGATCTTGCGGATCTTGTCCTCGGGCATCTCCATCTTTTCCGCCAGCGTGGCCGGATCCGGTTCCAGGCCGGTTTCCTGCAGGATCTGGCGGCTGATGCGGTTCATCTTGTTGATGGTCTCGATCATGTGCACCGGGATGCGGATGGTGCGCGCCTGATCGGCGATGGAACGGGTGATGGCCTGGCGGATCCACCAGGTGGCGTAGGTCGAGAACTTGTAGCCGCGCCGGTATTCGAACTTGTCCACCGCCTTCATCAGGCCGATGTTGCCTTCCTGGATCAGGTCGAGGAATTGCAGGCCGCGGTTGGTGTACTTCTTGGCGATGGAGATGACCAGGCGCAGGTTGGCCTCGATCATCTCGCGCTTGGCGCGGCGCGCCTTGGCTTCGCCGGTGGACATCTTCTTGTTGATGTCCTTCAGCGCCTTGACCGGGATGCCGGCCTTGTCCTGCAGGGATTTGAGCTTGTCCTGGCGCTCCATGATGGTGTACTGGTGGCGCGCCAGTTGCTCGACATAGGGCGCCTTGCCGGCGAGTTCCTGGGTCAGCCAGGCGGCATCGCCCTCGAGGCCGGGGAAGGTCTTGATGAAGTGGGCGCGCGGCATGCCGGATTTGTTCACGGCCAGGTCCATGATGGCGCGCTCGTGCCCGCGCACTTCCTCGACGATGCCGCGCACGCTGTCGCACAGGGCGTCCACCTGGCGGGCGGTGAAGCGGATGCCCAGCAGCATGCCGGAGACGTCGTCGAGCAGCTTCTGGTATTGCTTGCTGGCGAAGCCGTATTTGTTCAGGGCCGGCCTCATTTTGTCGTGGCACCTGCGGATGGCGGTGAAGCGCTCCAGTGCGTCGGCCTTGAGCTGGGCCAGGTTGGCGGCGGTGATGGCGGCGCTGGCGGCTTCGTCCTCCTCCTCGTCGTCGCCCTCCGGTTCTTCGGCGGCGCTCTCCATGACGATGTCTTCGCCGGAACTGTCCATGAGGCCGTCCACCAGGTCGTCGATCTTGAGTTCGTCGCGTTCGACCTTGCTGGCCAAGTCCAGGATCTGGGTGATGGTGAGCGGGCAGGCGGAAATGGCCTGCACCATGTGCTTGAGGCCTTCCTCGATGCGCTTGGCGATTTCGATCTCGCCCTCGCGCGTGAGCAGGTCCTTGGTGCCCATCTCGCGCATGTACATGCGCACCGGGTCGGTGGTGCGGCCGAATTCGGCGTCGACGCTGGACAGGGCGGCTTCCGCTTCCTCGGCGGCGTCCTCGTCGGCCACCGGGGCCGGAGTTTC
This sequence comes from Hydrogenophilales bacterium, assembly GCA_037446455.1. Taxonomy (GTDB): domain Bacteria; phylum Pseudomonadota; class Gammaproteobacteria; order Burkholderiales; family Thiobacillaceae; genus PFJX01. The sequence goes on from JBBIIR010000281.1 coordinate 1,741, forward strand.
CGACATCAGCAGCTCCTCGGCGGCGGGCGCCTGATCGAAGACCTGGATGCCCATGTCGTTGATCATGCTGATGACGCTCTCGATCTGCTCGGCGTCCAGCATCTCGTCGGGCAGGTGGTCGTTCACCTCGGCATAGGTCAGGTAGCCCCGTTCCTTGCCCAGCATGATGAGGTTCTTCAGACGGGTGCGGCGCGCCTCCACGTCGAGCTTGCTGTCCTGCTGGGTGATCGCCTGGGCGAGCAGGGCGGCCTTGCCGGCGGCATCCTTTTTCTTGCCGGGCGGACGGCCGGGGGCATTGCCTGGGCTTTTGTCAGCCGGGGCGCTCTGCTTGGGAGTCTTGGTCGCCATTGTTGGAATCACTCCGTGAGAAACTTCGGAAAAACGCAATATTATACATGAACTTGGGCGCCCGGTCCGGGGCTGGTGCTAAGAGCCTATTTCAGTAGGAATCATGCCCCGCGTTGAGACCAGGAACGGATGGATGCAAGGCGCGACGCGCCGGCCATGGTCATTCCATGGCCAAGCGCCGCAACGCCGCAGACGCCGTTCCTGGCCTCAACCCGAAGGGCCGTTGGTGTGCGGGCACATTGCCGCGTTGCGGGTGGCTTGTTTGGAACGACCAAACCGCGCCACCCGCGCCTTGCACTGCCTCCCGCACACCAGCGGCGCGGGGCATGATTCCTACTGAAATAGGCTACGAGTTCGACCCGCTTTGCTCAGGCAGGTTTCCGGTTTTTCAGGGAAGCCAGCAGGCGGGCTTTTTCCTGCGCGCTGAGTTCACTCGGTTTGCGCGCCGACAATTCGCGCACCGTGCTGCCTCCGGCCTGTGCCAGCAGGGATTTCAGGGCGCCCTGGAAATCGGCTTCCACATCTTCCTCCGCCCCCCAGTTCATGGTTGCGGAATTGGCGGATTCAAGAGGGGCCTGTTCGGGTTTTCCGCGGAAGCGTTCGAGCAGGGCGGGCCGGGTGAGTTCCGGATGTTCACGCAACAGGGCGGCCACCGAGGCCAGCGCCTGGGCGTCGGCCTCTCCGCTTTCAGGCAGATCGGACAGGCGCGCGGCGCGCGACGGGTCGTCCAGGACGGCTTGCAGCAGGACGCGCCACAGGCTGGGTTGCACGGCCGCCCTGCCGGCCGGCCGCGCGTGTCTGGCCGGCTTGCCGGAAAGCCCGGCGGCGCGGGCCGGGGCGGGGGTGTCGAGGCCGGTCAGTGCGTCCAGCCGCCGGTGCAGCGCCCTTGCCAGCAGGGGGGCCTGGGTGAGTTTGGCAAGATGCGGCTTGGCCAGGGTGGCGAGGCGCACCTTGCCTTCCTGTGAGGACAGGTCGGTCTGGGCGCTGAGTTCGGCGAACAGGAAATCCGAGAGAGGCGTGGCCTGGTCGCACAGCTTGCGGAAGGCCGCCGCCCCCTGGGCCTGGACGTAGCTGTCCGGATCTTCGCCCTCGGGCAGGAACAGGAAGCTGAGCAGCTTGCCGTCGCGGACCTGCGGCAGGCTGTTCTCCAGGGCGCGCCAGGCGGCCTTGCGGCCGGCGTTGTCGCCGTCGAAGGCGAAGACGATTTCGTCCGCCAGGCGCAGCAGGCGGGTGAGGTGGTCCGGGGTGATGGCGGTGCCCAGGGTGGCCACAGCGTTCTGCACCCCGTACTGGTCCAGCATCACCACGTCCATGTAGCCCTCCACCACCAGCACCCGGTTCTCGCCCTGGATGGCGCGGCGGTGTTCGTGCAGGCCGTACAGTTCGCGGCCCTTGTGGAACAGCGGGGTTTCCGGCGAATTGAGGTACTTGGGTTCGCCCGCGCCCATGACCCGGCCGCCGAAGGCGATGACGCGGCCGCGCTCGTTGCGGATGGGAAACATGACGCGATCGCGGAAGCGGTCGTAGCGCTTGCCCTCGTTGGCGATGACCAGGCCGGCTTC
>JBBIIR010000282.1:0-3636 GCA_037446455.1 Hydrogenophilales bacterium
CTGCGAGGGCGGAATGCCGTGCATTCCGAATTCCCCTCTCGCCCCGCCCGCGGGAGAGGGGAGCTTCGAGAAGTCGCCGTGCGACTTTCACACTAACCCTTGGCGAGACATCCTCCCCATGCCGGGAGCAATCAGCCCAGCCCGTCCAGAAACGCGTCCAGGTCCCGCGGCAGCGGCGCCTCCAGGCACAGCGGCTTTCCCGTCAATGGATGCGCCATCTCCAGCCGCTCCGCGTGCAGGAACATGCGCTTCAGGCCGCGCTTCTTGAGGGCTCGATTGAGCTCGATATCCCCGTACTTGTCGTCTCCGGCGATGGGGTGGCCGATGGAGGCCAGGTGCACGCGAATCTGATGCGTGCGTCCGGTCTTCAGTTCGGCTTCGAGCAGGGCGTAGTCTCCGGCCTGCCTGACCAGGCGGAAAATCGTGTGGGCGCGCTGGCCGTCCGCGTTCGCCACCACTCTGCGCTCGCCCTCCTCGTTCAGGTATTTGTGCAGGGCCAGCTTGACGTGCCGCACGGGGTCGCGCCAGGGGCCCTTGGCCAGGGTCAGGTAGGTCTTGCGGGTCTCGCCGAGGCGCAGCATGCGATGCAGTTCCACCAGGGCGGCACGTTTCAGGGCCAGAATGAGGACACCTGAGGTTTCCTTGTCCAGGCGATGCGCCAGTTCCAGGAAGCGTGCGTCGGGAAGTTCCAGGCGCAACTGCTCGATGATGCCCAGGCTGACGCCGCTGCCGCCGTGCACCGCCTGGCCGGGGGGCTTGTCGATCACCAGCAGGCTGTCGTCGCGGTAGATCACCCGCTCGAGCAGGGGCTGGCCGATGCCGGGCAGAGCCGGAAGTTGCTCTCGCGCCGCCGCGCGCACCGGCGGGATGCGCACTTCGTCGCCCTCCTCCAGCTTGTAATCGGGTTTTGCCCGGCGGCCGGAGATGCGCACCTCGCCTTCCCTCAGCATCCGGTAAACCCGGCTCTTGGGTACGCCCTTGAGGCGGCGGAAGAGGTAATTGTCCAGGCGCTGTCCGGCTTCTTCCGCGCCGATCCTGACTTTTGTTACAGCGACTTTGCCGGGGGATTCCATTAACGTATATACTCGCGATGCTCAAAAAGCGTGCAAAGGGGCGTTGAAGATCCTGCCCGCGCACCCACGATGAGCGCCGGTTGTCTCCGCTCACCGGCGAAGGGCGCCCGCCCGGTGTTCTCCCAGTTCCACGGTTTGCGGCCAGGCCGCGGCGTATCGAGCTCAGAGCACCCGAGGCCCGCGTCCCGAGAGAAGCAGCGATGGTAACGCAATTTGTTTGCGCGACCCGTTCCCGGACACAGATCCGCCGGCATGCCGGCGGCTAGAAGGATAAACCGCAACCATGCGCCAGCCGTTCAGCGACCCACGCCAAGACGCCGCCTGATCCCCTGCCCCCGCAAGGGGGGCGCCGGATTCGCCAGCGCTGAAGCGCCAGCGACTCCGCCGCCCTGCATCACCGCCGCTGCACTGTCACGGCGGGGTTTATCGCCCCGGGACGCGCTTCGCGCAGGGGTAGAACATGAAACGTATGCTGTTCAACGCGACGCAGGCGGAGGAACTCCGCGTCGCCATTGTCGATGGCCAGAAACTGGTCGATCTCGACATCGAGTCCGCCAACAAGGAACAACGCAAGGGCAACATCTACAAGGCCGTCATCACCCGCGTCGAGCCTTCCCTGGAAGCCTGCTTCGTCAATTACGGCGCGGAACGGCACGGCTTCCTGCCGTTCAAGGAAATCTCGCGTTCCGCCATTCCCGGCGCCGACAAGGGCGATTTCAGCCGGGGTCGCATCCAGGACGTGCTCAAGGAAGGCCTGGAGCTCATCGTCCAGGTGGAGAAGGACGAGCGCGGCAACAAGGGCGCGGCGCTCACCAACCAGGTCAGCCTGGCCGGCCGTTACCTGGTGCTGATGCCCAACAATCCGCGCGGCGGCGGCGTCTCGCGCCGCATCGAGGGCGAGGAGCGCAACGAACTGCGCGACGCCCTGGCGCAGCTGGAAGTCCCCGCCGGCATGAGCCTGATCGGCCGCACCGCCGGCATCGGCCGCGGCGTCGAGGAATTGCAGTGGGACCTGAACTACCTGCTGCAACTGTGGACCGCCATCGACGGCGCCGCCAAGGGCCAGAGCGGCGCCTTCCTGATCTACCAGGAATCCAGCCTGGTGATCCGCGCCATCCGCGACTACTTCACCCCGGACATCGGCGAACTGCTCATCGACGAGCCCAACATCTGCGAGCAGGCCCGGCAGTTCATGGCCCACGTGATGCCGCCCAACGTCAGCAAGGTGAAGCTGTACACCGACCCGGTGCCGCTGTTCTCGCGCTTCCAGATCGAGCACCAGATCGAGAGCGCCTATTCCCGCACGGTCAGCCTGCCCTCCGGCGGCGCCATCGTCATCGACCACACCGAGGCCCTGGTGGCCATCGACGTCAACTCCGCGCAGGCCACCAAGGGCGGCGACATCGAGCAGACCGCCTTCAACACCAACCTGGAAGCGGCCGAGGAAGTGGCCCGCCAACTGCGCCTGCGCGACCTGGGCGGCCTCATCGTCATCGACTTCATCGACATGGAGAGCGGCAAGAACCAGCGCGAAGTGGAGGATCGCCTGCGCGACGCCCTGCACTACGACCGGGCGCGGGTGCAGACCGGCAAGATTTCCCGCTTCGGCCTGCTGGAACTCTCCCGCCAGCGCCTGCAACCCAGCCTGGGCGAAACCAGCTACATCACCTGCCCGCGCTGCGCCGGCACCGGCCACGTGCGCAGCACCGAATCCTTCGCCCTGCATCTGCTGCGCATGCTCCAGGAAGAAGCCATGAAGGACAACACCGGCGCCGTGCACCTGCAAGTGCCCGTGGACGTGGCCACCTTCCTGCTCAACGAGAAGCGGCATGACATCCTGGCCATCGAAGCGCGGCATCGCGTCGAGGTGGTGCTGATCCCCAACATGCACTTCGAGACGCCGCGCTACGCCCTGGCCCGTTTCCGCCACGACCAGCTGAACCAGAGCGAGCCTCTGGCGCCCAGCTACCGCATGGTGGAAAAACCCGCCGAGGAAGAGGAGGCCCAGCCGCGCAACGGCGCCGCCGCCAAGCCCGAGCGCTCGCAGCCGGTGGTGCAGGGCATCACGCCGAATCAGCCGGCGCCCATGCCGAGCGCCCCGGTCACGCCGGAAACCGGCAAACCCGGCCTGTTCGGCCGCATCTTCGGCTGGTTGCGCGGCATCAGCAGCAGCGAAGAGGCCGCCGCCCCGCAAGTGGAGAAGAAGTCCGAACCCCGCCGTGAACGGGAACCCCGTCGCGGCCGCGACAATCGTGGTGAACGCGGCGACCGCGGTGACCGCGAAGCTCGCGGTGAACGCCGGCCGCGCGGAGAACGCGGCGAGAAGGCCGAACGTGGCGAGCGTCCGGAGCCGCGCGAATCTCGCGAGCCCCGCGGCAACCGTGAACGCGAGGCCAGGGGGCCACGCGAAGCCCGCGAGCCGCGCGAACCGCGCGAGGCGCGTGGCGAGAAGCCCGAACGCCAGCGGCGCGAGCGCCCCGCGGAGACGCCGCGCGCCGAACAGGCCGCCCTCCCCGCCGCCCAGGTGATCGACACGGCCCCGGAAGCCGCCGACGAGGAAGCC
>JBBIIR010000283.1:0-3614 GCA_037446455.1 Hydrogenophilales bacterium
GATGAACCTGTCCCCGGCCCAGAAAGTGCCGCTCTACCTGGAAGGCGACGCCCGCCGGGCCGCCGCCTACGCGCCCTACATCGCCGCCCTTGGCCGTTTGTCCGGGGTGGAGGCGGTGGCCGCTCTGCCCGAGGGCGACGCGCCCGTTTCCGTGCTGGGCGACTGGCGTGTCATGCTGCACGTGGAAGTCGACCGCGCAGCGGAAAAGGCCCGCCTGGACAAGGAGATCGCCCGCCTGCAAGGGGAGATCGCCAAGGCCGAGGGCAAGCTTGCCAACGCCAGCTTCGTCGACAAGGCGCCCGCCGCGGTGGTGGAGCAGGAGCGCAAGCGCCTCGCCGATTTCGGCACCACCCTCGAAAAACTGCGGACGCAGCGGCTGCGGCTGGACTGAAAGCAGCGGCGCAGTGGAGCGGGCAAGACCCCGGCCCGTTCTCGGATTTACCCAGTCTATTCGTTCATAAGAACATTCGATTAAACCTGTCTCGCGGGGGGTGGGTCTTTGCGGGTAACATTCGCGCCTATTTGGCCGGGCCGTTTCAGCCTGTCCGGTCTCGCGAAATTCCTGCAGTCTTCACCCATCGGAGGCGAACCATGACGTCCATCGTTGCGACCAACCAGACCATCCTGGTCGTGGGCGGCGGCATCTCCGGCATGACGGCGGCGCTCGAAGCGGCCGAAACCGGAAAGCAAGTCGTGCTGGTGGAGAAGAACCCGTACCTGGGCGGCCGCACCGTCCAGCTCTACCGGTACTTCCCCAAGATGTGCCACCCCACCTGCGGCCTGGAAATCAACCTGCGCCGCCTCAAGGCCAACCCCCGCATCCAGGTGCTGACCCTGGCGGAAGTGACCGGCATCACCGGCGGCAAGGGCGCCTACAGCGTGTCCGTCAAGCTGAAGCCGCGCTACGTGAATGCCAACTGCACCGCCTGCGGCGAGTGCGGCAAGGCGGTGCAGACCGAGATCGCCGACGCCTTCAACTACAACCTGGGCAAGGTCAAGGCGGCCTACCTGCCGTCCAGCATGGCCTATCCCCAGCGTTACGTGATCGACCCGTCGATCATCGGCACGCCCGACGCCGAGCGCGCCAAGGCCGCCTGCAAGTACGACGCGGTGAACCTGGACGACCGGGAAGAAGTCATCAGCCTGAACGCCGGCGCCATCGTCTGGGCCACCGGCTGGCAGCCCTACGACGCTTCCAAGATCGTCTACTACGGCTACGACCGCTTCGCCAACGTCATCAGCAACGTGGAGTTCGAGCGCCTGGCCGATCCGCACGGCCCCACCGGCGGCAGGATCCTGCGTCCCTCCGACGGCAAGGAGGCGAGGAACATCGCCTTCATCCAGTGCGCCGGCTCGCGCGACGAGAACCACCTGCGCCACTGTTCCCGCTTCTGCTGCATGGGCTCGCTGAAGCAGACCCACTACGTGCAGGAGAAGTACGGCGACGCGGGCAAATCGACCATCTACTACATCGACATCCGCGCCATCGACCGCTTCGAGGACTTCTACCAGAAGGTGCAGGCCAATCCCAACGTCAGCTTCGTCAAGTCGAAGGTGGCGCGCATCACCGAGGACAAGGACGGCAACCCCGTCTGCAACGGCGTCGACACCGAGGGCTACGTGCGCTACGCCAACGCGCATGACCTGGTGGTGCTGGCCCTGGGCATGGAGCCGTCGGTGAAGGGTGTGGAAATCCCCGCCGAGGTGATGTCGGACTCCTCCGGCTTCATCATGGCCGATCCGGCCAACGCCGGCATCTTCGGCGCCGGCTGCGCCACCAACGCGCTGGATGTGAACCGCGCCGTGCAAAGCGCCACCGCGGCCGCGCTGCGGGCCATCCAGGTCGTCAACAAAGTCGCCCGCGCGGAGGCTTGAGAAAAATGGCTGATACGAAAACTGCTGCTTACATCTGCAAGGGCTGCGAGATCGACCAACGCGTCGATGTCTCCGCCCTCGCCAAGACCGCCACCAAGTCCGGCAAGATGAACCTCGTGCGCGAGCACGACTTCCTCTGCTCCGCCGAAGGCGTGGCGATGATCCGGAACGACATCGACAACGAAGGCGTCACCCACGCCGCCATCTGCGCCTGCTCCCGCCGGGCGAAGACCGAGGCGTTCAACTTCCCGACCATCGCCATGAGCCGGGGCAACCTGCGCGAAGGCGTGATCTGGATCCGTCCCGACACCGAGGACGCCCGCGAGACCACCCAGGAGATGGCCGAGGACTACGTGCGCATGGCCTGCGCCGAAGTCAAGGCCATGCAGGTGCCGCCCGGCAACCAGAAGACCGGCACGGTGAAGACCCTGCTGGTGGTGGGCGGCGGCATGTCCGGCATGACCTCCGCCCTGGAAGCCTCCAAGGCCGGCTACAAGGTGGTCCTGGTCGAGAAGACCGGCGCCCTGGGCGGCTGGGCCGGCAAGCTCTACCGCCGCGTGCCCACCCGCGAACCGTTCAAGGCCCCCGAGGACAACGGCGTCGCCGATCTGGTCGCGCGCATCGAGGCCGACTCCAACATCAAGGTGTATCTCAACGCCAGCATCGCCAAGACCGACGGCGCCCCCGGCCGCTTCAAAGTGGAGATCGCCGTGGAGTCCGGTAACGTGGCCCAGGAAGACATCGGCGCCATCGTCCAGGCCACCGGCTTCAGTCTCTACGACGCCAACAAGCTGCCCGAATTCGGCTTTGGTGCGACCCCCAACGTGGTCGATCAGGCCGGCCTGGAGGCTCTGGCCCGCGAAGCCGCCGCCGCCGGCAAGCCGATCTGCCGGCCCTCCGACGGGCAGCCGGTGAAATCCGTGGTGTTCGTGCAGTGCGCCGGGCAGCGTGACGCTTCCGGCACCCACCTGCAGTACTGCTCCGGCTTCTGCTGCAACACCAGCATCAAGCAGGCCATGTACTTCAAGGACGCCAACCCGGACATCGACACCGTCGTGCTGTTCACCGACCTGCGCACCCCCGGCAACGGCGAGGACTTCTACCGCGCCGCCCAGAACAAGGGCGTGATCTTCTCCAAGGGCGTGGTTTCCAGCGTCACCCCCAGCGGCAATGCCTGCGCGGTGAAGTTCAAGGACCTGATCCTGAACGAGGACACCGAGGCGCAGGCCGACCTGGTGGTGCTCGCCACCGGCATGGTGCCCAACTCCGGTCCCGATCTGGACGCACTGGCCGAGGCCAACCGCCTGGCCGAGGGCGGCGACGAGACCGCCAAGGCCCAGGTCGTGGCGATGATGGACCAGTCCGTGCTCAACCTGACCTACCGCCAGGGCCCGGACATGCCGCAGTTCAAGCACGGCTTCAACGACAGCCATTTCATCTGCTTCCCCTACGAAACCCGCCGTACCGCCATCTACACGGCCGGCCCGGTGCGCCGCCCGATGGACATCCCGCAGGCTCAGGAAGATGCCACCGGCGCCGCCATGAAGGCGATCCAGGCCCTGGAAAACGCCGGTCTGGGCAAGGCCGCCCACCCGCGCGCCGGCGACCTGTCCTTCCCCACCGTGCGTCTGGAAGGCTGCACCCAGTGCAAGCGCTGCACGGTGGAATGCCCCTTCGGCGCCATCGACGAGGACGAGAAGCGCTTCCCTCTGTTCAACGAGTCGCGCTGCCGCCGCTGC
>JBBIIR010000284.1:0-3612 GCA_037446455.1 Hydrogenophilales bacterium
CATCCCGCCGCGTGATGCGCGAGGGCGGTAGAATCACGCATCCGCCTGCCTCCGCCCAGACCTTGCAACTCCTCGCCTTCGACACCGCCACCGAATGGTGTACCGCCGCCCTCTGGCGCGACGGGGACATATGCTTTCGCGAAGAGCACGCCGGGCAAAGACATTCCGACCTGCTGGCGCCCATGCTCATGGACCTGCTGGCCGAGGCCGGCCTCGGCCTGCGCGACCTCGACGGCCTCGCCTACGGCATGGGCCCCGGTTCCTTCACCGGCCTGCGCATCGCCTGCGGCGTCGCCCAGGGTCTGGCGCTGGGCGCCGACCTGCCGGTGCTGGGCGTCTCCACCCTGGAAGCCGTGGCCGAGGAATGCGGCGGCGAGCGCGTCGCCGTCTGCCTGGATGCGCGCATGCGCGAGGTCTATGCCGGCCTGTACCGGCGTCACCAGGAGGGCTGGCAATGCCTGGCCGGTCCTCGGGTCTGCCCGCCCGATCAGGCGCCTTTACCGGAGGAGGAGGCTTACGTCGGCGCCGGCTCCGGCTTCGCCGCCTACCCCGAGCTGGTTGTCCGCTATACCGGCCGCCTCGCGCACATCGAGGCGGCGGCCATCCCACATGCCCGCGCCATCGTCCGCCTGGCCGCGCCCCGCTTCGCGCGTGGCGAGGGGTTGCCGGCCGAGGCCGCGGAGCCGCTATACATCCGCGACAAGGTGGCCATGAAGATCCACGAACGCACCGCCATGCAGCCATGAGCGCCGTCCTCAAGCCCCTGGAATTCGATTTCCGCCCCATGCTGCGCGAGGACCTGGAGGCGGTGGTGCGCATCGAACGCGCCGCCTATCCCTATCCCTGGACCTTCGGCAATTTCCGCGATTGTCTCGATTCAGGCTATGCAAGTTGGGTGGCCGAGCTGGACAGGCAACTGACCGGCTACTGGGTCATGATGCTGGCGGCGGGCGAGGGCCACATCCTCAACTGCTGCGTGGCCCCCGCCTGGCAGGGCCGGGGCTTCGGCCGGCATGTGGTCGAGCACCTGATCGCCAGCGCGCGCGCCCGCAACACCGAGTTCCTGTTCCTGGAGGTGCGCCCCAGCAACCGTCCGGCCCTGGGCCTCTATCAGCGTCTGGGCTTCGCCAGCGTCGGCCTGCGCAAGGGGTATTACCCGGCCGACCAGGGCCAGGAGGACGCCGTCGTCATGAGGTTGGACTTGTGAGCACCGGGCTCGGTCGCGAGGCGCGCCTGCGCGAGCTGGGCCTGTGGCCGCTGTGGCGGCTGCGGCGCTCGCCGACGGCGGAAGTCCCCCCCGCCGCCGAGGCGGGCACCCCCGCGTCGATCGCGCATGCAGCGCCGGCGGCGGACGACATCGCCGGGCTGGACTGGGAAGCACTCATCCCGGCGGTGCGCGCCTGCACCCGCTGCCTCCTCTCCGCCAGCCGCACGCAGGGCGTGCCGGGCGTCGGCGACCGCGCCGCCGAATGGCTGTTCATCGGCGAGGCGCCGGGCGCCGACGAGGACCGCCAGGGCGAGCCTTTCGTCGGCCAGGCCGGCAAACTGCTCGACGCCATGCTGGCCGGCATCGGCCTGCAACGCGGGCGCAACGTCTACATCGCCAACATCCTGAAATCGCGGCCGCCCGGCAACCGCGACCCGAATCCCGACGAGGTGGCCGCCTGCCTGCCCTATCTGGAGCGGCAGATCGATCTGATCCGGCCCAGGCTCATCGTCGTGCTCGGCCGCATCGCCGCGCAGACCCTGCTGGTGACCGACACCCCCATCGGCAAACTGCGCGGCCACGTGCACCAGTACCGCGGCGTGCCCATGGTGGTGACCTATCATCCCGCCTACCTGCTGCGCAGTCCGGCCGACAAGGCCAAGACCTGGGAAGACCTGGTGCTGGCGCGGCGCACCCTGGCCGCCTTGAAAAGCGGCGCCGCTCCCTGATATTCCGCTTGAATTTTCCTGGAGGAATCCATGCGTAGATCCCTGCTCGCCGCCCTGGCCCTGGCATCCGCTCTCAGTCTCTCCGGCTGCGGCTACAACACCCTGCAGGCTCAGGACGAAGCCATCCAGGCCGGCTGGTCCGAGGTGCTCAACCAATACCAGCGCCGCGCCGACCTGGTGCCCAACCTGGTCAACACGGTGAAGGGCTACGCCGCCCACGAAGCCAGGGTGCTCACCGAAGTTACCGCCGCCCGCGCCCGCGTCGGGCAGATCGCCGCCACGCCGGAACTGGTCAACGATCCCGCCGCCCTGGAAAAATTCCAGGCCGCCCAGGGTGAACTGTCGGGCGCCCTGTCGCGCCTGCTGGTGGTGGCGGAGAACTATCCGCAGTTGAAGGCCGACGCCGGCTTCCGCGACCTGCAGGCGCAGCTCGAAGGCACCGAGAACCGCATCACCGTGGCCCGCAACCGCTATATCCAGGCGGTGCGCGAGTACAACACCACGGTGCGCTCCTTCCCCAGCAATCTCACCGCCATGCTGTTCGGTCACCAGACCAAGGCCAATTTCACGGTGGAGAATGAGAAGGCCATCGCCACGCCGCCCAAGGTGGACTTCGGCGGCGACGCGCCGGCCCCGTCGGGCGGCGCGCCGGGCTATCAGTAGGCCGGAGGGTCGAACGGGTGTCTTACCACTCCCCGCTGGCGCCCGCGCGCATGATCTCGTCCATCTTGTCGCGGATTTCGATGGCGCCCTGGGCGAGTTCCGGGGTGATGCCCATGGCGGCCTCGTAGCCCTTCACCCAGCTCAGGTCCCAGTCCAGCATCATCACCCAGATGTCCTTGTTGGCGTCTTCCATGATGCCGATGCGGCAGGGCAGGAAGACCAGGAATTCCGGGCTGATCTTCAACAGGTCGCGGCCCACCTTGATGTCGCAGTAGCTGTGCACTTCGATGCGCGGCGCGTCCATGTCGCCCAGCACGGCCTGGAAATCCTTCCACATCAGGTTGGAACCCACGTGCTTGAAGTTGAGCTTGTTGGCGCGCAGGTGCATCGACTCCAGCACCTCGTCGAAGCTGAGCCCCTCCTTCGCCTTGTACTTGTGCGACATCCAGGCCATGGCGTCCGGCATGGACATGCGGAAGACGTTGGTCATGAAGGGCATCATCATCTGCATCATCTGCCGCTTGGCTTCCGGCGGAATGGTCCGGCGCATGGTGTAGGGCGTGGCCGAGATGGGCTGGCCGCTGCCCAGGATGATCAGGGGGTTGAAACCCAGGCCGGGGATGGAGAGGTTGGGCAGGGCGGGCAGGGCCGGCAGCGCGGGCACGGGCAGGACCATGGGCGCGGCCGGCGCCGGCATGTATTGCATGAAGGGGTTGGCCCGGGCCGGCGGGGTGATCATGGCCGGCGGCTGGCTCGGCATGTACTGGGCGGCGGCGGCGGCGGAAAGGACAAGGCCGAGCAGGGCCAGCGTGGATTGCAACGGTTTTTTCATGATGTCTCCGTGGTGGTTTGTCGCGGTTGTTCGTCGGGGGCGCGGGGCCGGGTGTGCGGACCCGGCGTCCTCAGAGCCTGTGAATTATGTGGATGCTGCCGTCACGAAGTGGCCGTCATTCCCGCGCAGGCGGGAATCCAGTTCGCAGGCCTGGCTTCCTTGAATATCAATCAGATTGACAA
>JBBIIR010000285.1:0-3604 GCA_037446455.1 Hydrogenophilales bacterium
GGCTGCGCCTGCGTCTGGGCACGGAATGCCCGGAGGCTTTGGCGGCCAAGGCGCGCGGTCTCTTTACCGCCGAAGAAGGCACAACGCTTCCCGACCACGCCGAACGGGCGCTCGACGGTTTTCTCAAGGCGGCCGCGAAAGCCGGTCACGCGGTGCGCTGCCACGACGACGCTCTGGCTTTTCTTGCCGAACTGCGCGATGCCGCGGGGCGTCGCGAGCTGATCGACAGGCTCTATCCGGCAGGCGCGCAAAGCCCGGCCCTGAAGACCTTGCTGCGTGTTCCGCTGTATCCCTACCAGGCCGAGGGCGCGTTGTTCGCGGCGCGGACCGGGCGTGTACTGATCGCCGACGAAATGGGCCTGGGCAAGACCATCCAGGCGATTGCCGCCGCCGAGTTGTTCGCCCGCCACTTCGCCGCCGAGCGGGTGCTGGTGGTCTGCCCCACCTCGCTGAAACACCAGTGGCAGCGCGAGATCGCGAAATTCTCGGAGCGCGAGGCGCGGGTCATCGGCGGCCTGCGCGCGGTGCGCCAGGAGCTCTACCGCGCGACCGATTTCTGCAAGATCACCAATTTCGAGACCCTGCACCGCGACTTCGATCTGATCCAGGCCTGGGCGCCGGATCTGGTCATCGTCGACGAGGCGCAGCGGATCAAGAACTGGAACACGGTGGCCGCCCGGGCCTTGAAACGGATCAAGAGCCCCTATGCCGTGGTGTTGACCGGCACGCCCCTGGAAAACCGCCTGGAAGAACTGATTTCCATCGTCCAGTTCGTCGATCAACACCGCCTGGGGCCGACCTGGAAACTGTTGCACGAGCACCAGCAGCGCGATGAATCCGGACGGGTCGTGGGCTACCAGGGCCTCGACCGCATCGGCTTCACACTGGCGCCCATCCTCCTGCGCCGGCGCAAGAAAGAAGTGCTGGAGCAATTGCCGGAGCGCGTGGACAACACCCAGTTCGTGCCCATGACCGACCCGCAGAGGATCCACCACGAGGAAAACGGCGACATCGTCCGCCGCATCGTGCAGCGCTGGCGCAATAGCGGTTATCTCTCGGAGGCCGACCAGCGCCGCCTCACCTGTGCCCTGCAGAACATGCGCATGGCCTGCAACAGCACCTATCTGCTCGACCAGGAGACGGACTTCGGTCACAAGGCCGACGAACTCATGCTGCTGCTGGAAGATCTGTTCGAGGCGCCGGAAGCCAAGGCGGTGGTGTTCAGCCAGTGGCGTCGCACGCATGAACTCATCATCCGCCGCCTGCAAGACCGGGGTTGGGGCCACGTGCTGTTTCACGGCGGGGTGCCCGGCGAGAAGCGCGGCGCCCTGGTGGACCGCTTCCACGAGGATCCGGATTGCCGTGTCTTCCTCTCGACCGACGCCGGCGGGCTGGGCCTCAATCTGCAACACGCCGCCGCCACCGTCGTGAACATGGATCTGCCGTGGAACCCGGCGGTGCTCGAACAGCGCATCGGCCGCGTCTATCGCCTGGGTCAGCGCCGCGGCGTGCAGGTGGTCAACTTCGTTGCCCAGGCCAGCATCGAGGAAGGCATGCTGGGTCTGCTGGCGTTCAAGCAATCATTGTTTGCCGGCGTGCTCGACGGCGGCGGCAGCGAAATCTTCCTGCAAGGCGGCAAGTTGCGGAAGTTCATGGAAAGCGTGGAGGAAGTCACCCGCGCCGCCGCCGGGATGGCGGCGGAACCGGCGGCAACGGAAGAAGTGGCCGCGCCAGAGGCCGCGCAACCCTTCACGGACAGCGAAGCATCGGCGACGCAGGCCACGCCTGCCGCCAACCCCTGGGCGCCCTTGCTCGAACTGGGCCTGCAATTTCTCGACGGCGTGGCCAAGGAAGGCAGCTCGCCACTTCTGGAGACCGACCCGCAAAGCGGCCGCGCCTATCTCAAACTACCCGTCCCGGAACCCGCCGCCGTGCGTCGCCTGGCCGACGCCCTGCGCGAGGTGCTGGGAACCGCCAGGTAGGAAAGAACGCTCCTCCACAAACCGATCCGCCACGCGCCGAACCGCTTATGCGCCTGCGAGTTTTTCGAGCACGGCAACCAAGGTGGTCGTCATTCCCGCGCACGCGGGAATCCAGCTGCACGATGCCCTGCAGATCCTGCCCATCGAGCGTCATTCCCGCGCACGCGGGAATCCAGTTCGTGGGGCTGACTGCCTTGCAAATCAATTCGATGCACCATCTGGATTCCATCGGCTTGCGCGGGCATGAGGGATTTGGTGAGCGCAGAGATTTTTCACAACCTCCTCGTACGGCGTTCAGCCCGGCACTCCTGAAAGCAGGCTTGCTTTCCCACCTGGCGAAAGTAGACTAACACCACTTGGTTCACTGGAGCTTCCCATGCTCACCGTCAACATCCACGATGCCAAAACCCAGCTTTCCAAGCTGGTGGATCAGGCCGCCCGGGGCGAAGCGTTCATCATCGCCAAGGCGGGCAAACCGATGGTCAAGGTGGTGCCCCTGGAACCCGCGGAATCGGGCACTGCCAGCCGCCTGGGCTTCATGGCCGGGGAATTCTCGGTGCCCGACGACTTCGACCACATGAGCCGCCAGGAAATCGAGCGCCTCTTCACGGGCGGCAAGGCTTGAACCTGCTGCTGGACACCCACCTGCTGCTGTGGGCGGCGGGCGAGCCGGAGCGCCTGTCCACCCAGGCGCGCGACCTGATGCTGGACCCCTCCAATCAGTTGCTGTTCAGTTCCGCAAGCCTGTGGGAAGTCAGTATCAAGAACCAGCTCGACCGCGCCGACTTCAACGTCGATCCCCGCCGCCTGTGGCGCCTGCTGCTCGCCAACGGCTACCGGGAGTTGCGCGTAAGCGGCGAACACGCCATCGCCCTGAACGACCTGCCCCGCCTGCACGGGGATCCCTTCGACCGCATCCTCGTCGCCCAGGCCCGGGTGGAAGGCTTGCTCTTGCTCACCGTGGACAAGACCGTGGCGAGGTATGGCGATCCCGTGCGCAAAGTGTGATGCGGCGTTGAAACGCATCTGCCTTTCTTCCCCACACCGTTGATCCCCCAAGCCCTCATCGGCTTCGACCCGAACCCTGAGCGGCTGAAGCGGACGCTGCCCGCCGTGGCCTTCTTCGCCGGCTTTTTGTGGGATGCCATCACCCTGGGCCGTTCGGTCACGCCCCTGGACCTGTGGATCCTGTCCGCCTACCTGGCCGCGGCGGGCGCCCTGCTGTGGTGGCTGGGCCGGCGCCAGCAGGCCCAGCCCGGCGGGCCGGAACCGGCGCTGGCGGCGCCGCCCTGGTGGCGGGAATCCGGTCCCTACTTCCTGCTCCAGTTCCTGTTCGGCGGTCTGTTTTCCGCCCTCTTCATCTTCTATTTCAAGAGTTCCGGCTATCTGCTCGCCACCCTGTGGGCGCTGGCCCTGGGCGGCCTGCTGGTCGCCAACGAGTTTCTCGAGGACCGCTACCGCCGCTTCACCCTGGCCTGGGCGCTGTTCGGACTGTGCGCCATGTTGCTGCTGAATTTCGTGGTGCCGCATGTCGCGGGGAGCATTTCGGTGTTCTGGTTCATCCTCAGCACCCTCGCCGGCGCGGGCCTGGCGCACGGGCTGTACCTGCGGACGCCCGGCCG
>JBBIIR010000286.1:0-3600 GCA_037446455.1 Hydrogenophilales bacterium
GATGGCCCCTCTGGATCCCCGCGTTCTGCAGATGGGCATGGCTCCCCTGAACCCCAACCTGTACATGAACTGGGCGCTGGCCCCGATCTCCCCGGCCAACATGAACCTGATGATGGCTCCGCTGAACCCCAACCTGTACACCCAGTGGGCTGGCGCCGCGGCTGATCCCAGGACCTACGGTACCTGGGGCGCCCTGATGAACCCCGCCACCTTCGGCAACATCCCCAACCCCTTCGCCGGCTTCATCCCGGTCCCGGTTGCTCCCGCCGCCAAGTAATTCACGCTTGCTCCCGGCCTGAAAAGGCGGAACTTCGGTTCCGCCTTTTTTTCGTCTATGCTAGCCAAAGAAGCATGTTACTATGCGCTAATATTTCACTATCTCCATGATTTTCATAGGCCGTGTCATGACAAGCCGGGCAACTTTGGCAATCTCCCTGTTGGCGTTAAGCCTTTCCCTGGGCGCGCGGGCGGAGGAGGTCAAGGTCCGTAAAGGCGGTGAGCTGGAAAAACGCGCGGAGCTGCCGACCCAGCGCGTCCGCCAGAAAGATGGCAGCGTCATGCTGCGCCTGGCCCTGCCCAAGTCGGCGAAAAAGGCCCCTGCCAAGGCGCGCAGCTTGCCCATGCCGGAGCGCGCCGAGCCCGGTGCGCAATTTTTTCCCGGCGCCGACTCCGGGCCCGAGCGATCCGCCGCCTTGCAGGCCTGGCTGGAGGCGGTCGCCGAACCACGCGTGATGACCGCGCTGGCGGCAGTGGCGATGCAACCCGGAGTTCCGGTGCACAGTCTCGGCGGCCAGCCCGACCCGGCGCTGGTGCGCAGCGGCGAAGAATTCAAGGATCCCCGGCTGTATATGGCGTGGCAGCTGGCCGGCATGGATTTCATGTATGGCCGCGCCATTCTCCGGCAATCGCCGAACGGGGTGGGTTCGCCCGCGCAAGGCTTCTTCGCTATCAACTTGATGATTCCCGAATTTGCGCGCGCCGGAGTGCCCTTGAAGCCCACGCTATGGTCCAACGCCTTCGGTGAGGGACCCGGTGGACACGCGGCGGCGCGGGAATGGTTGAAGCTGCCGACGCCGGACCCGCGCGCCAATTCCTGGCTGAGCCACAACCAGCACTACCGTTACTGAGTCTTGCGGGCTTTTCCGCGGACCGCCAGGTAGCGGCGCTCCGTGAGAATGCCGTCGAGCGGCACGTCCCAGGCATCGCGCGGTACACGATCCACCTCCTGGACCGCGTAGGCCACGCCGATCAGGCGCGGCTTGCGCCAATGCCGGCGGGTGCGCAAGGCGGCCAGACTGGCGTCGTAGTAGCCCCCGCCCATGCCGATGCGCCAGCCCTCCGCGTCGAATCCCAGCAGCGGCAGGAACAGGGTTTCCAGGGCGCCGGCGCGGCATTTCCTTGGCGCCGGCGGGTGATATTCCGGAATGC
The DNA here is from genome assembly GCA_037446455.1 of Hydrogenophilales bacterium. Classification (GTDB taxonomy): domain Bacteria; phylum Pseudomonadota; class Gammaproteobacteria; order Burkholderiales; family Thiobacillaceae; genus PFJX01. Next base: position 1,429 of record JBBIIR010000286.1, read on the forward strand.
CGTAGCGGTTGACGAACCAGGCCGGCCGCTCGCCCAGCCGGGTGAACCACAGTTTCTTGCGGCCGCGTCCCGGCACGATGGGGAGAAAGCAGGCGGCGCCCAGGGCCAGGGCTCTTTCCAGAAGAGGCAGGACGTCGATCTCGTGCCGGGTCGGAATATAGAAACCGGCGCGGCGCTTGCGCATGAGCAGGCGGTGACGCAGGGCCAGGCGCGGCAGTTGCCCGGACGCCCGGCGCCGCTCGGCGGTCGACAGGGCGGCGCGGCGGGCGCGCAAGGCGCGGCGCAAGGCGGCTTTGTCGGGGTAATCGCAGGCGTCGATCATGGTGCGGAAAGGGTCTCCCCGCTTGCGCCGTCCAGGCCGCCATCCTGAACCCTGGGGTTCAAGGTCGGTCGCGATTCCGCCGCTTCGGGTACATGGGCAAGCCACGCGCACGCCCGCGAAGGAAACCCGCGACCTGCGCTTACGCTTATCGGTTCAACGAATATGCGACCTTCGCGAACGCAGCAGGGAGATTGGGTGCAGTCCCCGGCGCTTTCCCGCGGGCGCCTCCGCCCCCGGGGGAGGCAAGTGACGCCCGGTGGCAAACGCCGGGAGCGGTCAAAACAGATTATCTTGCTGGGCCAGGGCCTGATCAAGCAGGCCGACGAGGCGTTCGACGCGTTCGCGGTGCGGGCGGTCATCGGGCTGCATGGGGCGGGCGGCGAGATAGTCGTGGGTGATGTTGAGGGCGGCCATGATGGCGATGCGTTCGAGGCCGATCACCTTGCCGCTGTCGCGGATCTCGCGCATCTTGCGGTCCAGGTGGGTGACCGCCTGCAGCAGGCCCTCGCGTTCGTCATCCGGGCAGGCCACGCGGAACTCGCGGCCCATGATGGTGACGTCGAGACTGACGTTGTTGTTGGCGGCCATCTCAGTCGGGAATCCGGTTCAACAGGCTTTCCATGCGCGAACGCGCTTCCTCCAGCCGTTCGGTCAATTGCTTGTTGCTGCTTTCCAGCGTCACCACCTGCTGGCGCAGCTTGAGGGTTTCCTCGCGCATGGCCCGATAGCGGTCGAGCAGTTGCGCGAGCCTGCTTTCCAGCATGTCCAGTTCGGTTTGCATGGCGGCACTATAAGTTGCGGCATTTTCCCGCGTCAACAAAGGCTTTCCCGGTGCGCCGCGCGCTCAGGCGGCGTGATAGGCGCGGCTCGTCTCGCGCACCGTCTCCACCAGCGCGCCGACGTTTTCCGGCGGCGTGTGCTGAGAGATGCCGTGGCCCAGATTGAAGACATGGCCGCCGCCCTGGCCATAGCTGGCCAGGATGGCCTTCGCCTCGGCCGCCACCGCTTCCGGCGTGGTGAGCAGGATGCCGGGATCCATGTTGCCTTGCAGGGCCACCTTGTCGCCGACGCGGCGGCGGGCGTCGCCGATGTCGATGGTCCAGTCCAGGCCGACGGCATCGCAGCCGCAGTCGGCGATGCGTTCCAGCCAGAGGCCGCCGCCCTTGGTGAAGACGATGCGCGGCACCACGCGGCCCTCGCGCTCGCGCGTCAGGCCGGCCATGATGCGGGCCATGTAGGGCAGGGAGAATTCCAGGTAGGCGGCCTGCGACACCATGCCGCCCCAGGAGTCGAACACCATCACCGCCTGGGCGCCGGCCTCGATCTGCGCGTTGAGGTAGTCGATGACGGCCTGGGCGGTCACCTCCAGGATGTGGTGCATGAGGTCGGGGCGACCGTACATCATGCGCTTGACCTGCGTGTAGCTGTCGCTGCCCTCGCCCTCGATCATGTAGCAGGACAGCGTGAACGGACTGCCGGAGAAGCCGATGAGGGGCACGGAAGCGTCCAGGGCGCGGCGGATCTCGGCCACCGCGTCGATGACGTAGCGCAGATGGTTGTGCGGATCCGGCGCCTTGAGGTCGCGGATCGCCCACTCCTCGCGCAGCGGACGCTCGAACTTCGGCCCCTCGCCCTCGGCGAAATACAGCCCCAGGCCCATGGCGTCGGGCACGGTGAGGATGTCGGAGAACAGGATGGCCGCGTCCAGGTCGTAGCGGGCCAGGGGCTGCAGCGTCACCTCGGTGGCCAGCTGCGGCGACTTGCACAGGTTCAGGAAGCTGCCGGCGCGGGCGCGGGTGGCGCAGTATTCCGGCAGGTAGCGGCCGGCCTGGCGCATCAGCCAGGTGGGG
>JBBIIR010000287.1:0-3584 GCA_037446455.1 Hydrogenophilales bacterium
TCTGGAAACCGCCGTGCCCCAGGTCTGGGGACGCGAAGTGTCCAGCATCTTCATCGGCGGCGGCACGCCCAGCCTGTTCTCGGCGGAGGCCATCGACCGCCTGCTGGCCGGTCTGCGCGCCCTGTTGCGCGTATCGCCGCTGGCGGAGATCACCCTGGAGGCCAATCCGGGTACCTTCGAGCGCGCGCGTTTCCGCGACTTTCGCCAGGCCGGCGTGACCCGGCTGTCCCTGGGCGTGCAAAGTTTCGACGACGATCGCCTGGCGGCGCTGGGGCGCATCCACGGCGGCAACGAGGCCCTGGCGGCGGCGGAAGCCGCCCTCGCGCTGTTTGACGAGGTGAATCTGGATCTGATGTACGCCCTGCCCGGCCAGTCCCTGGAACAGGCCCGGCGCGATCTGCAGACCGCCATCCGACTGGCGCCGCCGCATCTGTCCGCCTACCACCTGACCCTGGAGCCGAACACCCCCTTTGCCGCGATGCCGCCCGCCTTGCCCGACGACGATCTCGCCGCCGACATGCAGGAGATGGCGGAAGAGGTGCTGGGCGCGGCCGGTTACGCGCACTACGAAACCTCCGCCTTCGCCCGCGATGAGCGGCGCTGCCGCCACAACCTCAATTACTGGAACTTCGGCGACTATCTCGGCCTCGGCGCCGGCGCCCACTCCAAGTTGTCGAGCGCGGAGCGGATCGAACGCCAGGCCCGGAAAAAGCACCCGCTGGCCTACATGGACGCGGTGCTGCGCGAGCAGGACGGCGGCGCCGTCGCGGAACGCCGGGAACTCACGCGCCAGGACCGGGTGTTCGAATTCATGATGAACGCCCTGCGCCTGAGCGAAGGTTTCGACCCGCGCCTGTTCGAGACGCGCACCGGACTACCTCTCGCGGCCGCGGAAACGGGCCTGCGACGGGCCGAGGCACTCGGCCTGCTGCGACGCGAAGCGCGCGGCATTCTGCCCAGCCCGCGCGGGCGCCGCTTCCTCAACGAGTTGCTACAACTGTTTCTCGACGCAACCTGACCGCGGGCGTGTCGGGGGGGCAATCCGTAGCGCCTCTGTGGCGCCACCCGGTCAGCCTGCGTCAGCTTGCCGGGGTTGCGGCCAGAGCGGCGCGGCGCGCCTCCATCATCTCTTGCAGGATGGGCGTGCAAATGACCTCCAGGGCCAGTTTGAGTTCGCCGCCGGGAACCACCATGGTGCTTGGGCGAGACATGTAACTGCCGGGTATGCGCCGCAACAGGTCGGGAAAGTCGTGGCGCCGGCCGTCGCGGAAGTGAATCACCAGTACCGATTCGGCGGGCGTGGGGACGTCGCGGGCGATGAACGGATTCGAGGTGTCGACCAGCGGCATGCGCTGGATGTTGATATCGGTGAGGCCGAACTGCGGCACGATGTAATGGATGTAGTCCTCCATGCGGCGCAGAATGGTCTCCACCGATTCGGCGGGGCCGCAGTAGCCCTTGGCGCAGTCGCGATGGATCTTCTGGATCCATTCCAGGTTGATGGCCGGTACCACGCCGATCAGCAGATCGACGTGCTGCGCCACGTCGATGCCCTTCCGCCCGACGCGACGGTCGATCTCCGGCGGGAAATGGCGCGCATCCACCTTGCGCCGGGCCCAGGTTTCCGCCACCAGGCCGCCGTGCTGGCCCTCATAGAAGAGCAGGTCGCTGCCACCCGACATGGGGCCCCAGGGCGTGAATTCCCCCGCGTCCACGCCCAGGGCGCGGCCGCGCGCCTCGTTGTGCGCGTATTCGCGCAGCACGCCGCCACCGGTTTCGCCGTAGGTCCTGAAGAAAGTATCCAGTTCCGGGAACAGGTTGCAGTCCGGGCCGAACCAGGAAAGACGGCGTCCGCTGGCGCGCGCTTCCCGCAACAGGGCGGCGAACTGACGGTCGGTGAAGCGGCGGAAGCTGTCGCCGTGGACGACCGCCGCGCGGAGGTCCTGGCGCGAAAAAATGTCCTTGAAGGCGTGGCGCACCGTGGACAGACCGGCGCCGGCCATGCCGGTGACGGCGATGATGGGATGCCTTGCGGACATGTGGTTCTCCCCCGAAAACCTGGCAACGAAGCGTGCATGCTAGCACCGAAGCGGTGGCCGGCCGACGCCCGCGCGCTGCTCGCGCCGGACCGGCCACGGCGCGTAGCCGGCGGCCCTATACTGGCGGCATGCCGACCCGGCATGCGCGCCCGGCAGCCTCTCGCTGCCGCCCGTCGCCCTGCTTTGGTCAGGCGCGTTATCCTACCCGCTCCTCACGGGCCGCCGGCACCGCCGGCTGTTGGCCCGCCTGCCTGGAAGACAGCCATGAACGAGTGTTGCGAACACGATCATCCCGCCGGCGAGCCCGGCCACCTGGGCATTCCCCGCAGCGGCCGCTTCGACGCGGAAGCCTTCGAACGGGCGGTCACCGATCTCCTGCGCGCCTGCGGGGTGGAGCCGGATTCGGCGCATACCGGCAAGACCGCGCGGCGGGTGCGCGAGCTTTGGGAAAAGCGCCTGCTCGGCGGCTACGACATGGATCCCGGCGAGGCCCTGGGCGAGGGCTTCGCCGACCCGCGCGAGGACATGGTGGTGGTGCGCGGCATCGCCATCCACGGCGTCTGTCCGCATCACCTCGTACCCTTCCGCGGCGTCGCCCACGTCGCCTACGTGCCGGGCGGACGCCTGCACGGCTTCGGCCGCATCGCCCGGCTGGTGGATGCGATCGGCCATCGCTTCACCTATCAGGAATGGATGACGCGCGACATCGTCGAGGCCCTCGTCGCCCATGGCAAGGCGCGCGGTGCCGCCTGCGTCATCGAGGCCGAGCAGTTGTGCCTGTTGCTTGGCGAGGACCGGCGCGGTGATGAACGCGTGGTGACGCAGGCTTTCTCCGGTTGTTTCCAGCACGATATCCAGTGGCGCAACGAGTTCCTGCGCGCCATCGCCAGTCGCATGCCATGAGCGCTCCCGACCCTGTCCTGCGGCCGCGCACCCTGGTGCCGCCGCCCCTGGTCTACGCGCTGGCGCTCGGCGCGGCCTGGTGGCTGGAGGGACGCTGGTCGCTGGGATTCGAGGCGGGCGCGGCCGGGCGCGGGCTCGGCTGGAGCCTGATCGGCCTCGGTCTGCTGGGTTTCGTCTGGGCACTGGCCGCGATCTGGGGGCGGCGCACCACGGTCAATCCCTTCAAGGCCGCCTCCAGTCTGGTCACCGGCGGCCCCTTCGCGTATTCCCGCAATCCCATCTACGTCAGCGACTGGCTGATCTACCTGGGCGTCACCCTGCTGCTCGGCACGCTCTGGGCGCTGCTCCTGGCCCCCTTGGTCTGGTGGGTCATGCGCCATGGCGTGATCGCCCACGAGGAAACCCATCTGCTGGCGAAATTCGGCGACGATTACCGCGCCTACCAGGCCCGCGTGCGGCGCTGGCTGTGATCCCCGCACCCATGGAGAAGCGATGCGCGATCGTTACGGCTGGACCCTGATCGGCCTGCACTGGCTGACCCTGCTGCTGATCCTCGCGGCCTACCTCCTGGGCACCTTGCTGCAGGACATGCCGCTGTCGCCGACCAAGCTGAAACTCTATGCCTGGCACAAGTGGATCGGC
>JBBIIR010000288.1:0-3556 GCA_037446455.1 Hydrogenophilales bacterium
CCCCCGTGCCAGACTGTGCAGGCCGAAGCGGGGGAAGGCAGAAACCGGAAAAACAGGATTGCCGCGTCGCCGCGCTCCTTTCCATGAACCTTCAGGTTCATGGTCCGTGTGCAGCTTTGGCCGGGCCGAAACAGGCACCTCGCAATGACAATGCGGGTGGTCGGCTGCGCCTCCTCGCAATGACAGGCGAGTGTGTCCCCGCGAGCCCTACCTAATCGCTGTCATCGCGAGCCCGCAGGGCGTGGCGATCTTCCTACACCGTCATCGCGAGGACCACAGGCCCGCGGCGATCTCCGCGGGGGATTGCCGCGTCGGCTTCGCCTCCTCGCAATGACGATCAAGGGCGTCATCGCGAGCCCGCAGGGCGTGGCGATCTTCCTACACCGTCATCGCGAGGACCACAGGCCCGCGGCGATCTCCGCGGGGGATTGCCGCGTCGGCTTCGCCACCTCGCAATGACAATTCAGGGAAAGTCAGCTTCGCCTCCTCGCAATGACGATTCAGGGGAAGTCGGCTTCGCCACCTCGCAATGACAATCCAGCCACCTGGGTGGAGAGTTTGTGTTCGGTTTCCGGACGCTCAGCCGGCGGCCGGTTGCCGGCGTCGCGCCGCGATACCAAGCAGCCCCAGACCCGCCAGCAGCAAGGCCCAGGCTTCCGGCTCGGGGATGGGCGTCAGCGAGCCGATGAAATGGCCGTCGTCGGCCAGGCCGCTGCCGGCGGTGAAGCCGATGTAGACGCCACGGCCCAGGAGATTCGAACCCTGGTCGAAGATGTCCTGGGCGATGCCGGACCAGTCGGCTCCGTAATAGTTGACATCATAGGTCGTATCGTCGAACGCTTGGTATATACGGAAGTAGAGGTCGCCGGTTTCATCGTCGTTGCCGGAAGGCGTGAAACCCACCGTGCCAAACCACTGGTAGTAGTCAGGTGGCTGGATGTCGGGCAGACCCGTTTCGATCACAGCCAGGGGCGTCACGTCGTCGTCGGCCAGGATTTGCAGGCTCACGGCCACGGGTTCCCCGCCAAAGTTGAAGGTATCCACCGCGAAGGCATAGCCGCCGATGCTTCCGCCGCCATAGCCCAGGTCGGAACCGCCATTTCCCAATGTCGGCGAATTGTTGCCGCTCATGAAGAAGGTGAGGCCGTCGCCTTGCAGCACCGAGCCATGCGCGACAAAGAAACGGAAGTTGACGGTGAAAGGCGCGTTGAAGTCGATCAGCAAGGGCGCCGGCTTGATGGCCCCGCCAGCCTGACCTCCCACGCCTGGCGTCGTCAGCCTCAGGTAACTGTCCGTACCCCATCCGGGATTGAACGTGTTCGATGCGCTCGCATCGCCAAGCAGCGTCCAGGTGGTGAAATCGACGTTCAGGCGCAGGTCGAAGTCTTGTGCAACGGCGGCATGCGGCGCCAGCAGCAGACAGGCAAGCGATGCGGTGGTCAGGGCGTGTTTCATCTCAATTCTCCAAAATGGCAACGAGCCACTTTCATCACGCAAACTTCGTGCCGGCGTGCGACATCACCTGCTTACTCATTGATATCTAGACGTATTTTATTTCTGACTCGGCTCATGGAACCGCTCAACGAGCATTTCCGGCGCACAAGCGTAAAGCCCCGACTTGATGCATTTGCACCCCCGACCACCCCCTGCTTCGGATTTCTCCACGCCTCCCAAGCAAACTTACATGGAGCTTACAATCCCGGCGTCGCCCTGGTCGGAACACACCACGATGGATCACTCGACTTTCAACCGTGTCGTCCTGGAATTGCACCGCGCCGGACGAGAAGCCCCGTTCCACGCGTTCCAGCCCGCCGCTCTTGAACTCATCGGCGCGTTGATCCCTTTCGATTCCGCCTAGTGGGGCAACGCCTCGGCCTCGCCGCTGGAAATCCATCGCCTCTATCTGTTCAACTGCGACGACTCGATCCTGCAGGCCTACCTGCCCTACATGGACGAGGATTTCATGCGCGCTGCGTTGATGGCCAACCCGGGCCGCAGTATCAACCTGGCCGACCTGACGACGCGCGCGCGCTTCGTCCGCACCGCGCTGTATCAACAAGTCGGCAAACGCTACAAGATCGAGTGGTCACTGGGCACGCTGCAGGTGGAGCCGGTTTCCTCGTTGAACGAATTCCTGACCCTCTGGCGACACGACCCCAAGCAGCCTTTCACCGAAGAGGAGCGCCAGGCCAAGGAATGGCTGATGCCGCACATTGCCGACGCGCACCGGGCCGCGCGTCTGCGCGAGGTGCTCGACGACCCGCGTGAACGCCGCGACTGCTGGGCGGTCGCCGACGAGCGGGGATTCCTGCGCGAGATCAACCCGGGCTTCGTGCACTGCCTGCGGCAACACTGGCCCGACTGGCAAGGCAGTCGCCTGCCCGAAGCGCTGTTGGCGATGATGCGTGAAGGACAAGCCGCGCGTATCGGGAATAAGCGTCTGCACGTCGAAAAGCGCGGCACATTCCAGTTCTTGCATGTCACCGGCGCCCATCCGCTGGACAAGCTTTCGCCGCGCGAACGGGAAGTCGCGGCGCGCTACGCGCGCGGCGAAACCCACGCCACCATCGCCGCCGCGATGTCCCTGTCCACCACCACGGTGCGCAACCACATCGCCCGCTGCTATCGCAAACTCGCGGTCAACAACAAGGCTGAACTCGCCCGGCGTGTGCTGCGGACCGAAGAATAGGAAGGCATCGCGCCAAGCCGGCGCGGAAACAGACGAGCGCCATCCGGGCCAGACCCGGCCCACTTTCTTCGATACACTCGACCGTGGCCAGGCCGGCGTGGCCAATTACACCGACGTTGCCCCCTGGGGTGGAACCCTGAGCTTCAACAGCGCATACGGCAACTGGTATTTCGATAACGACGTCAGTACCTACGAAAACTTCAGCGGCGCCGATTTCTACTCCGTCGCCCTGCACGAAATCACCCACATCCTGGGCTTTGGCACCTCGGATTCCTGGTACAACTGGGTGAACTCGGCCGACCAAACCTTCAACGGCCCCGCCTCCGGCGCCCAGCCCCTGCATGGGGACGAAGCCCATTGGCGGGAAGGGCTCGCCAGCAGCATCAACGGCATCGGAAGCTTCGGAGTCGCCATGGACCCCACCCTTCTCCTGGGCACCCGCAAGGAACTCACCGACCTGGACTGGGATGCCCTGCGCGACATCGGCTGGCAGGTCACCGCCGTGCCGGAACCCGAAACCTGGGCCTTGCTGCTGGCCGGCTTGGCATGGGTGGGCTGGACGGCCGCGCGACGCAAGACCACCTGATTCTCCGTCTCGATGCACGGCATCCTGCGTGTAAGGCGACTTCGGCCCCGGTCGGACTCACCGCTTCAGGCTTGGCTTGGCGCCCTCGGCGCTTGGCACCTGCTTGACCCGCTGGGAACGCGGAAACCGGAATAATCCTAAAAACCGCAGTTGACCGTACTGTAGGTGCGAATTCATTCGCACGCAAGCGGTTGATTGTGCGAATGAATTCGCACCTACATAAGTAACGCAACCGTTTGAAATTTCACAATATTCAATGCCAACTGAGGTTTTTAGGATAA
>JBBIIR010000289.1:0-3528 GCA_037446455.1 Hydrogenophilales bacterium
CCGTCATTCCGGGGCTGCCCGTCAGGGCAGAACCCGGAATCCAGAGGTTTTATGGACGTTTTTTCTGGATTCCGGGCTCCGCTTCGCGGCCCCGGAATGACGTGCTGAACTTTGTGGCTAATCAAGTCGCAGGAAGTCTGGGCAGCATCCGGTTTTTTTTCTGAATCGCCCTAAAGTTTTTCCACGCCCGCGCCGAAATAAGGGCTGACTGCCCCCGAGCATCCACTCTGAAAGGCAGCCAATCGGGAAAGAAATCCCGTTATCCAACCCCAGAAAGGAGTTTTATCATGGCAATCGGCGACGTCTCCCTCACTTCCGCGATGCGGTCCAACCTGGTCAGCCTGCAATCGACCGAGGCTTTGCTTGGACGCACCCAAGAAAGGCTGGCGACCGGCAAGAAGGTCAACAGCGCGATCGACAACCCCACCAACTTCTTCGCCGCGCGGGCGCATACCCAGCGGGCCGACCTGCTCAACGGCCTGAAGGACAACATCGGCGAGGCGATCCAGACGGTGAAGGCTTCCGATAGTGGCGTGAAGGCTATCAACAGCACGATCGAAGCGCTGCGCGGTATCGTTTCCCAGGCGCGTTCGGCACAGACATCCTCCACCTCCGCCACCGACCTGGCGGGCCTCGCCACCCAGTACAACGAACTGGTTCGCCAGTTGAACAACACGGCGCAGGATTCCGGCTACAAGGGCGTCAACTTCCTGTCCAGCGGTGCGCTCACGGTCAACTTCAACGAACAGGCCTCCACCTGGCTGCAAATGCAGGGCTTCAACGGCAGCGCCTCGGGCCTCGCGATTTCCGGCGGCACGCAAACCAGCTCGGGCTCGCTGACGTCGGCCCAACTGACTGGCGGCGCCAACCTGGATGGGATCGAAACGACGTTGAATGCGGCCTTGGGCAGGTTGCGCACGGAAAGCGCCGGCCTGTCCTCCAACCTGTCCATCCTGACCACGCGTCAACAGTTCATCACCGATATGGTGAACACCCTGGTCGACGGTGCGGGCAAGTTGACCAACGCCGATACCAACGAGGAAGGCGCCAACATGCTGCTGTTGCAAACCAGGCAGCAGTTGGGGGTCACGGCCCTCTCGCTGTCCGCCCAGGCGGCGCAGTCGGTGTTGCGTCTGTTCTAAGCAGCGTCCGCGCGTGATGCAGTGGGAACCGGGGAAACCCGGTTCCCGGCAAGGAGAAGAAAATGGTGAACGAGGTTGGAAGCGTGGTTTCCTTTCCCGTTGCCATGCCGCGAACCCTGTCTCATGGCGGGATGCCACCCGCCGGTCGCGGTCAACAGGAGGTGGGAAAGGTGGGACTGGGCGTACAGATCCAGTCCGGGCTGCATGCCCAAATCAGGCAGGCCAAGGATGCGATTGCCGAAGCGGCCATGCAGATACGTGGCGCCCATGCGGGCCTCAGCGCGGCGGATCAGTTGTTGCAAGAAATCAAGACCAATTTGACGCACATCGTCAAACAGTACCCCCCTTATGCGCAGGACAGCCCGGAACGCATTGCCTATTTGAATTCCATCACCGGTTTGCGCAAGCAGCTCGAAGCCCTGGCTTTCCCGCCAGCAGCGGAGCGTTCGGAGATTCCCGTCCAGGCGGCGCGGGTCATGGATTGGCAACAGGTCTTGCCGCCCGCCGCGGTGTTGCCGCGCCAGGGCGATCTGGCGATTCCCGAGTTGAACCCGCAAACCGCCAAGGATGCTGAAGTCATCAGCGCTCTGGACATGGTGAACCGGACGCGGGAGAACATCGCGCAGATGCAGAAGACCATGTGGGAAGACGTGATGCGCTTTGTCGGCGGTCTGGATGCAAAGCGCGCGACTTTCCAGGCGGACCAGATACAGGGCTATGTGGCCGGCGCTTCCAGTCGGACGATCGGCGGCGGCGCGCGACAAGTCTTGGCGGATGCCGGCTGACGGATCAGGGCATGCCGCTGCGCCTGGATCTCAAGCCCCATGAAAAGCTCTTTGTCGGCGGCGCCGTCCTGGTCAACGGCGACAGCCGCTGTACCCTTACGGTGCTCAACGATGTATCCATACTGCGGGAAAAGGACATTCTCTCCGAGGCGCAGGCCGACACGCCCTGCAAGCGTATCTATCTCGCCATCCAGCTCATGTACATGGAACCGGCGAATATGGCCAATTACCATCAGACTTATTGGTCGCTGGTCAAGGCGGTCATCGCCGCCGCGCCCAGCGCCACGGAGCGCATCACCCGCATCAGTGAGGAAGTCCTGGCCGGCAATTATTATCAGGCCCTGAAGCACACCGCGAACCTGATCCAGTACGAAAAGGAGCTGTTGTCCAATGTCCGCGAATCCCCTTGACGCTTACCAGAGCGTCGAGAAATCCACCCTCTCCGGCCGGGAGTTGGAGGCCTCCGTGCTCACCAAGGCCGCGCTCAAGTTGCAAGATGTGCAGCAGCACTGGAACGATGCCGACCGCGATGCCCTGCTCGACGAGGCCTTGAAGTTCAACCAGCGGGTGTGGAGCTTCTTCCAGTCCGAGATCTCCCAGGCGGATAACCCGCTGCCGGCGGAGATCAAGCAGAACATCCTTACTTTGAGCGTTTTCGTCGATCGCCGGATCTTCGAGGTCATGGCCTATCCATCCTCGGAAAAGCTGGACATCCTCATCAACATCAACCGCAACATCGCCGCCGGTCTGCGCGGTGAACAGCCCGAAGCCGCGTGACTGACGCGCCGAGGGGCGCTGTGTCCATAGTCGGTGTTTCGCGTTTACCCATTACCCACTGCGCTCTTGCCGCAAGCGTCGCGGCATACGAGGAACACGGGCCGGGTAAATCACCCGTAAGCCCGATGGTGACAAGGGCTTAATGGCGCTGGTCACCAGCATGATGTGAGTCAGGTTCAAGTTTCCACCTCCCGCGCCGAAATATGGCTCAATCGGGCCTCCGATTTCGAGGGATGCGCGGGCCATGCTGGATACTCTGACCTTTACCGGGCGTGAACTGCTGTTGGCGGTGGTGCTGGCCAGCGCGGTGTATTTGCTGGAGGTGCTGCTCTTTTCCCGCCGTCGCAACCGGGCGCGGCAGGACCGGCTGACTAGGCGGGTCGAGGAGTTGGAGGGCGGCATTGCCGCGCTGGGCCAGCGCCTGGAAGCCCTTGAAGCCCGCCCGCCCGCCGATTCCACCCTCGATGCCCTCCGCAACCTGCACGCCGAAGCCGCGCGCATGGCGCGCTCGGGCGCCACGGCGGCGGAACTGGCCGCGCAGCTGGGCATTTCCCTGACCGAGGCCGAACTCATCATCGCTCTGCAAAAGTCCGGGTCATGAATCTTTCCGCCCTGCCCGAGCTCCTGCTGACCTGGATGAAGAGCCAGGCCGGCGCTCTGACGCAGGGCAATCGCGCGGAACAGGCGCTGCCGTTCAAGGTGGGCGCCGAGTACAGCGGCAAGGTGCTGGATCAGTTGGCCAACGGCCGCCATCTGGTGCAGGTGGCCGGGCAGAAGCTGGACATGGGTTTGCCGCGCGGCAGCCAGGTTGGCGACAGCGTGCG
>JBBIIR010000290.1:0-3526 GCA_037446455.1 Hydrogenophilales bacterium
CCGCGAGGCCGGCCTGGCCCGGCATCTCGCCGCCGGCGGCGTGATGGTCGCCGGCGTGACCCTCATCGTGACCTCCTGACAGCCGGGCCAACCCCGCCGGGGTGGTGGCTATGACCGTGCAATTCATGTGGGTACTTGATTAGCCACAAAGTTCAGCACGTCATTCCGGGGCCGCGAAGCGGAGCCCGGAATCCAGAAAAAACGTCCATAAAACCCCTGGATTCCGGGTTCTGCCCTGACGGGCAGCCCCGGAATGACGGTTCTTGGGGATCGCTGAGTTTGATGGCTAATCAGGTGTGGGTATGATGCGCCGCAAGCCCTGCCCCGGCGGGGTCGTCCTACACAAAGAGAGAGGAGAATCCCATGCAATCCCTGCACCGCATCATCCTGCTTGTCGCCGCCGCCGTGTCCTTGCTGCTGGCGGCGGGAACCTACCTGCTGTTCTCCGGCTTCGGCGACCACATGATGCGGAAGGCCGCGTTCTCGCAGGGCCGCATCGTCGCCAACCTGACCTTCTCCAACATGTTCCAGCTCATGAGCCAGGGCTGGAATCGGGAGCAGATCGTCAACTTCACGCGCGGCGCCACCAATGCCCTGGCTGGCTCCCCGTTGCGCATCGAGTTCCACCGCGCCGAGGCGGTGAACCGGGATTACGGCGAGGTGGCCCAGCCCGCCCCCGACACCGCCCTGGCCGAGGCCCTGCGCACCGGCCGGGCCAAGGAGATCGCCCTGCCGGGCGGAGGACGCTACATCCAGCCGCTGCTGGCCTCGGAAACCTGCCTTGGCTGCCACCCCAGGGCGCGCAAGGGCGAGATCCTCGGCGCCATCACGGTGCACGCCAAGTACGACAAGTTCATCGACGACACGCGCAAGCTGCTGATGATCATCCTGCTGCTGATGACGCCGGTACCCTTCCTCGCGGCGATGGCCGTCGTGGTCTACCTGGACCGGCGCATGCAGCGCTTCGTCGGCCAGATCGACGCGGCCATGCTGGCCTCGGGCAGCGCGGCGCCGGACTTCTCCGGGGTGGACCCGCACTGCGCCGAACTGGATGGCGTCCTCGACCGCTTCAAGCGGCTCGCCGGCCGCTCCGGCGTCGTGCCGCCGGCGCAGTAGATCAGCCTCAAGTCCGACAGGCTCCTAGTGCAGTGGTGCGCTCTTGATGGTGTATCTATGTGAAACGTTCGCAGGGCGGCTTTAGACAACGGTACGGCGGATGAGCGTAGCGTTATCCGCCGAACGGGGCTCATATGGCGGAAGGCGCTGCGCTTTTCCGCCCTACAGGCCTCCACATAAGTTCCGAACAGCGTGCAACAGTACACTAGACCGCCGCCTCGCCCGTTTCGCCGGTGCGGATGCGCACCACCTGGTCGACGTTGCTGACGAAGATCTTGCCGTCGCCGATCTTGCCGGTGCGGGCGGCCTTGACGATGGCGTCCAGAGCCGCCTCGACCATGCTGTCGGCGACCACCAGCTCGATCTTCACCTTGGGCAGGAAATCCACCACGTACTCGGCGCCGCGATACAGCTCGGTGTGGCCCTTCTGGCGGCCGAAGCCCTTCACCTCGGTGACGGTGAGGCCGGACACCCCCAGGCTGGACAGGGCTTCGCGCACCTCGTCGAGCTTGAAGGGTTTGATGATGGCTTCGATCTTCTTCATGGGGGTCTCCTAGAACGGCGCCTTGTAGCGGTTGGTGATGGGGTAGCGGCGATCGCGCCCGAAGCCGCGCGGCGTGATGCGGATGCCCGGCGGTGCCTGGCGGCGCTTGTATTCCGAGCGGTCGATGAGGCGCACCACGTGGCGCACGTCGGCCTCGGCGAAGCCCGCCGCGACGATGTCGCGCGGCGCCATGTCCTGCTCCACGTAACACGCCATGATGGCGTCGAGGACCTCATAGGGCGGCAGGCTGTCCTGATCGCACTGGTCGGCGCGCAGTTCGGCGCTGGGCGGCCGCGTGATGATGCGCTCGGGAATCACCGGCGAGACGGTGTTGCGGTAGCGCGACAGGCGCCAGACCAGGGTCTTCGCCACGTCCTTGAGCACCGCGAAGCCGCCGGCCATGTCGCCGTAGAGGGTGGCGTAGCCGCTGGCCATCTCGCTCTTGTTGCCGGTGGTCAGCACCAGCGGGCCGAACTTGTTGGACAGCGCCATGAGCAGCACGCCGCGCACCCGCGCCTGGATGTTCTCCTCGGTCTGGTCGAAGGGCAGGTCGTCGAATTCGTAGGCCAGTTCTTCCAGGAACACGTCGTACATGCGCTTGATGGGCTGCACGTCGTACTTCACGCCCAGGTTGTCGGCGAGCCGCTCGGCATCCTCCAGGCTGATGCCGGCGGTGAACTCGGAGGGCATCATCACCGCGCGCACCCGCTCGGCGCCCAGGGCATCCACCGCCACCGTCAGGGTGAGGGCGGAATCGATGCCGCCGGACAGGCCGAGGATGGCGCCCGGAAAACCGTTCTTCACCACGTAGTCGTGCACGCCGACCACCAGGGCCTTGTACACCGAGGCTTCGCAGGCGGGCAGGGGGGTGATCTCGCCGCGGGCGACGCCATCGGCCAGTTCGACGATGTGCAGCCCCTCGTCGAAGGCGGGGAACTGCGCGGTGACGGTCCCCGCCGCGTCCATGCAGAAGGATGTGCCGTCGAACACCAGTTCGTCCTGGCCGCCCACCATGTTGACGTAGACCAGCGGCAGGCCGCATTCGGCGATGCGCGCGCGCGCCACCTCGAAACGCTCCTGCTGCTTGTTCATGTGAAAGGGCGAAGCGTTCGCCACCAGCAGCACCTGGGCGCCGGCTTCGCGGGCCTGCGTGGCCGGGCCGGGTTCCCAGATGTCGGCGCACAGGTTGACGCCGAAGCGGACGCCGGCGCATTCGAACACGCAGGCCTCGGCGCCGGGCTGGAAGGTGCGCACCTCGTCGAACACCGAATGGTTGGGCAGCTTCTGTTTGCGGTAGGTGGCGACGATGCCGCCGTCGCGCAAGATCGAGGCCGCGTTGTAACGGTTTTCTCCCTCCATCAGCGGGTGGCCGACCAGCACGCTGATCTCCGGCGGCAGCGCCGCCGCCAGAGCCGCCAGGGCGCGGGCGCATTCGCCATGGAAATCGGAACGCAGGGCCAGATCCTCCGGCGGATAGCCACACAGAGCCAGCTCCGGCGTGACCAGCAGTTCGGCGCCCGCCTCGACGGCCTTGCGGGCAAGGACGACGATGCGGCCGGCGTTGCCGTCGAGGTCGCCGACCACGGGGTTCATCTGGGCAAGAGCGATCTTCATGCGCGGATTCTATCCGCAAGGCCGGCGGATGCAGCAGGTCCAGGCCGGTGGGACGATGGAACTACCCGAGCTTTCCCAGGCCGGCCGTTTCGGCCGCCTGCTCGAAATCCTCCACCACGGTCAACGGCACGCTGAGCGTCAGGATCCCGCCCATGACGGTTTCCCAGCCGCCGCCAAAGCGGTGAATTAACGGTAAAGTCGCACGGCGACTTCTCGAAGCTCCCCTCTCCCGCAGGCGGGAGAGGGGCTGGG
>JBBIIR010000291.1:0-3516 GCA_037446455.1 Hydrogenophilales bacterium
ATTTTCTCGGTCACCCTTTTCGAGAAAATGCCATTGCAACAAGTACTTACATTCAGCGAAAACACTTCAACCGGGGGCGACGCATGCAACCAATTGAATCTATTCATGATTTAACCGGACAGTAGTGGTGGCCCACATTTACTGTCCGGCCTACTCTGCGGGCCTCCGCTCGCGGCATCCATAAGGCACCGCCTGACTGGCACATAAACCATCGACGCCTTCACTAAACCGTATGCCCATGGGGTTCCTCATGAGCGCGGCCTCATGGACAATTCATGACCTTGACCCATCACAGGAAACCGTCGGCATGCTTTTGATGATCGACAACTACGATTCCTTCACCTACAACCTGGTGCAGTACTTCGGGGAACTGGGCGAGGACGTGCGGGTGCACCGCAATGACGAGATCACCGTCGGGCAGATCGAGGCCTTGCAACCGGCGCGCATCGTCATCTCGCCCGGGCCGTGCACGCCCAACGAGGCGGGTGTGTCGGTGCCGGTGATTCATGCCTTTGCCGGCCGCGTGCCGATCCTGGGCGTCTGCCTGGGCCACCAGAGCATCGGCCAGGCCTTCGGCGGTCGCATCGTGCACGCCAGGGAACTCATGCACGGCAAGACCTCGCCGATCCATCACGCCGACCGGGGGGTGTTCCGCGGCCTGCCCAATCCGTTCACGGCGACCCGCTACCACTCCCTGGTGATCGAGCGCGACACCCTGCCGGACTGCCTGGAGATCACCGCCTGGACCGAGGATGGCGAGATCATGGGGGTGCGCCACAAGTCGCTGGCGGTGGAAGGCGTGCAGTTCCACCCCGAATCCATCCTGACCGAGCACGGCCATCAATTGCTGCAGAACTTTCTGGAGGAGTCCCGCTGATGAGCGCCACCCTGAAACCCCAGGACGCCCTGAACCGTATCATCGAGCATCGCGAGATCTTCCATGACGAGATGCTCGGCCTGATGCGCCAGATCATGACCGGGGAGATGAGCCCGGTGCTGATCGCCGCGCTCATCACCGGCTTGCGCGTGAAGAAGGAGACCATCGGCGAGATCAGCGCCGCCGCCACGGTGATGCGCGAATTCGCCACCAAGGTGCCGGTGCGCGATACCTTCCACCTGGTCGATACCTGCGGCACCGGCGGCGACGCCGCCCACACCTTCAACATTTCCACCGCCGCCGCCTTCGTCGCGGCCGCGGCAGGCGCGCGCGTGGCCAAGCACGGCGGGCGTTCGGTGTCGTCGAAGTCGGGCAGCGCCGATGTGCTGGAGGCCCTCGGCGTCAACATCAACATGACGCCGGAGCAGGTGGCCCGCTGCATCGAGGACGTCGGCGTGGGCTTCATGTTCGCCCCCAACTTCCACAGCGCCATGAAGCATGCCGCGCCGGTGCGGCGCGAACTCGGCGTGCGCACCCTGTTCAACATCCTCGGGCCGCTCACCAACCCGGCCGGCGCGCCCAACCAGGTGATGGGGGTGTTCCACCCCGACCTGGTAGGCATCCAGGTGCGCGTGCTGCAGCGCCTGGGCAGCGAGCGGGTGCTGATCGTGCACGGCCGCGAGGGCCTCGACGAGATCTCGATTTCCGGCGAGACCCTGGTGGGCGAACTGCGCGACGGCGAAATCCGCGAATACGTGCTGCACCCCGCGCAATTCGGCCTGCAAACCCACGACATCGCCAGCCTGCGCGTGGACACCGTGGAGGCATCGAAGGAGCGCGTTCTGCGCGCCCTGGACGATACGCCGGGACCGGAACGCGACATCGTCGCCCTCAACGCCGGCGCCGCCATCTACGCGGCGGGCGTGGCGGACAGCCTGACGAACGGGGTGGAACGGGCGCGCACCGTGCTGGCTTCCGGGTCGGCCCTGGCCAAGCTGGCGGAACTGGCGGCCTACAAGGTCGAGTAGCGGGAAAGCTGGCGCCCACGGCAGGAATCGAACCTGCGACCCTCCCCTTAGGAGGGGGTTAGTAATATCGTCGGAAGCCCCGTATTTCCTGGATTCAAGGCCTTCTGATAGCATTCGTGTCACAGTTTTGTCACAGCAGATACGGCAATGGCGACGATTCGGAAACGCGGCGAATACCAGTGGCAAGCGCAGGTGCGCCGTGAGGGCTACCCGGCCACCTCCAAGACATTCGAGACGAGGAAGGATGCCGAACGTTGGGCGCGGGCGATTGAGCGGGAGCTTGACCAAGGCATCTACCTGCCCCGCGGCGAAGCGGAGCGGACCACGGTTGCCGACTTGATCGCGCGTTACCGTGCCGACGTTCTGCCAGCCAAGCGCGCCAACTGGATCAGTGGCGCGCTCACTGCCCTGGATGACGGCTTCGGCAAGTATGCGCTTGCGGCGCTCACCCCCAAGTTGATCGCCACCTATCGCGATGCCCAGCTGCGCAAGGTCAGCGCTTCAACCGTGCGCCAGCGTATCGGCCTGCTCTCCCGCTTGATCGACCTGGCCGGGAAAGAGTGGGGGATTCCGCTCCCCGCCAACCCCTGCGCGATGGTGAGCAAGCCGGTTTCCGACGATGCCAGGGATCGCCGCCTCGTGGCCGGTGAACTGGAACAGCTCCTGGCCGAATGCTCGCCGCAACTGTCGGGGATTGTTCGCCTGGCCATTGAAACGGCTGGACGGCTTGGCGAATTGCTGGCGCTGCGTTGGTCGGATGTCGATCTCTCCCGCCGGGTGATGCTGTTGCGCGGTATCGAGCGGCAAGACGGGCTGAAACAGCGCACCAAGAACACGGATGCATTCCGCGCCGTGCCGCTTTCGAGCCAGGCGGCGGCGGTGCTCGATGAACTGCGCGGCCTGCCGCTGCATATCAGCGGCCGGGTTTTCTATTGGTGGCGAGCAACCGACAGCTTCAACAAGTCCTGGCGCCGGGCATGTGACCGGGCGGAAATCGAGGATTTGCGCTTCCACGACCTGCGCCATGAAGCCACTTCCCGCCTGTTTGAGCGTGGCGTCTTCGACAGCATGGAAGTGGCCAGCATCACCGGCCACAAGACCTTGAGCATGTTGAAGCGGTACACCCACTTGCGGGCGGAAGACTTGGCCAGGAAGCTGGGGTAAGATCGCCGCATGAGCACGATTACCTTCGACACCCTGGAGGCCACCCGGCGGCTGCGTGATGCAGGCTTCGACGAGAAGCAGGCAGAAGCGGTGGTGCGCGTACTCTCGGATGCGCAAAGCAATCTCGTCACGCGGGAACACTTCGACGCCAAATTTGCCGTGGTCGAAGCCAAGATGGACAAACTTTCCTGGATGATGGCTGTGCTCATTGCCATCGCCATCGCCAACTTCGCCAAGCAATTCTTCTAGGCCCATCCGGCAAGCCGCTTGACCTGGCGCCACTCGGGCGGAACTTCCCCGACCTGGCACTTCCTGCAAAACCACCCGCAGCCGTTGCACCGTGATAACGCAGGAGCCGCCGCCGTCCCGAGAGGGCGGCGGGGTTTCGGCTCCGGATTCGCCGGGCATGCTGTCGCTTGCCCCCGGCCGGGGCCGGGGGTCGGCCGG
>JBBIIR010000292.1:0-3481 GCA_037446455.1 Hydrogenophilales bacterium
CCCTACTTCCTGCCGCAGGCCGCGCCGAGCATCGCGCAGGTGCCGGAGGCCGACCTGGTCGAGTGGCTGGAAGCCATGCGCCAGCGCCATGCCGGACGTCCCCTGGTGCTGCTCGCCAGCGGCCATGCCACCACCCTGCCGCTGCGCGCCACGGCGGCCTGGCAGTCGCGATTCAAGGCGCCTTCCCCCGTCGCCGGCGCCGTCCTGCTCTGGCCCCTGCTCTACCAGGACCCGGAGCCGGGCGAGGATCCCGAGTACAACCCGGTGGTCGGTCAGACACGGCTCAGCCTGGCGATGCTGGTACCCATGTCCTCGGCCGGCTACTGGTGGCGCGAGGCGATGCGGGCCGCTTTCGAGGCGGCCGGCAGCCGGGTGCGGTTGACCGTGTTGCCCGGTCTGCGCGACCGTTTCTACCATCGCGGCGACGCGGTCGCCCAAGAGCAGGCCGAAGGCGCCCGCCTGGGCGAAATCCTGGCGCCGCACATCACCTCCCTGTTGCAGGAAACACGTCCATGAAACGCGTTCTGTTCTGGCTCGTCACCAGTCTCGCCGTGGCCCTCGCCGGACTTCCGGCCGGCGCCGCCCAGCTCAAGCCGACCAAGCCCCGGCCCGCGCCGGAACTGAACCTCCCACGCCTGGACGGAGGCGGCGTGAACCTGGCCGAGCTGCGCGGGCGCGTGGTGCTGGTGAACTTCTGGGCGGTCTGGTGTCCGCCCTGCCGCAAGGAGATGCCTTCCATGCAGCGGCTGTCGCGGATGCTCGCGGATCGCCCCTTCACCATCCTGGCCTCCAACGCCGGGGAGTCGCCGGAACAGATCCGGCCCTTCCTGGCCGAGGTGCCGCTCACCTTCCCCATCCTGCTGGACCGGGACAGCGCGCGCATGAAGGCCTGGCGCGTCTTCGTGCTGCCCACCAGCTTCCTCGTCGACAAGCAGGGCCGGATTCGCTACAGCCTGTCCGGCCACATCGAATGGGATGCGCCCGAGGCCGTCGGCATCATCGAGAAACTGCTGGCGGAGTAGGCCGATCGCCCCCGCCACGCCGCGGGGAAGTCAGTCTTCCTCGTCCAGCAACTGCCCGGCGATGGCCCAGTTCTCGTCCGGCAGTTCCTCGAAGGCGATGTAGGTGTAGCGCTTGGGTTTGAGGGCGTGGCGCTCCAGGGTGTCGGTGATTTCCTCGGCGATGGCCTTCTTCTGGTCGCGGGTGAGGCTGCCGGCGAGCTTGATGGTGACAACGGGCATGTCAGGTTCCTTCCAGGATGTGCCGGAACACGGCCCGGAACATCTCGGGGGTGAGCCGGCGGGTTTGCGTGTTGTAGCGGGAGCAGTGGTAGCTGTCGTGGAGGCGCAGGCTTGCTCCCTCTCCCGGAGGGAGAGGGAGAGCGTGGCGGGCGGAGTGGGCGAAGGGGTAGGCCTTTTCCTTCAGGCCCAGGGCCATGAGCACCGCCTTGTGGGCGATCTGGCCCAGGGCCAGGACGGCGGCGCCGGCGGGCAGCTCGTTCAGCTCGGCCTTCAGGTAGGCGTTGCAGCGCTTGATCTCGGCGGTTTCCGGCTTGTTTTGCGGCGGCACGCATTTGACCGCGTTGGTGATGCGGCAGCCGGTCAAGCTCAGGCCGTCGTCGGCGGAGATCGAGGCGGGCCGGTCCGCGTAGCCGAAGGCGTGCAGGGTTTCATAGAGCAGGATGCCGGCGTGGTCGCCGGTGAACGGCCGGCCGGTGCGGTTGGCGCCATGGAGGCCCGGCGCCAGCCCGACGATGAGCAGCTTCGGCCGATCATCGCCGAAGGGCGGCACCGGCCGGCAGTAATAACCGGCATGGCTGACGCGGCCGGCCTGCAGGAATGCGGCCAGGCGGGGGCAGGCGGCGCAGTCCTGGAGCTTCAAGAGGCAAGGCCCAAGAAACAGGTTTCAAGGCGAAATAGCCAGGGGCGCGGGATGTGTTCTTGCATCTTGCCCCTTGCATCTTTCGTCTTGTTTCCCGCCCCTGCTAATGCAACTGCGCCGGCGTGCCCTGCATGTCCTCGGGCAGTTCGGCGTGCACGTTCTCGCCGTCCGGGTTGGGAAACAGCGGGGCGCCGCAGTCGTCGCAGTATTCCAGCGGCATGCGGGTGTCGAGGATGCGCACTTCGCCGATGCCGGTGCTCTTCAGCAGGGTCTCGATCTCGGCGCCGAGGTCGGCGTTCTCGTCCTCGTGGCCGAGCAGGGGCCAGGTGACGCCGTGCACCACATCGTCGGAGTTGGCCAGGGTGAAGGCGACGCGCCATTCCTCCAGCCAGTGCTCGTAATAGGGCGCGGCGACCGCGCGGATGCGGTTGGCCGGCTCGTTGAACAGGGTCTTCAGGTATTCCACCGCCGCCTTCAGGGCGAAGGGCCGGGTATCGCGGTCGGCCTGGCGCCAGGCGGCGAAGTAGGCGTCGGGCAGCAGCAGTTCGTAGGCGCAGCCGGTGAGCAGGTTCTGGAAGTTGGGGCCGCCCTGCTCGCGCCAGGCCGCCAGCGCCGCCGGCCGGCCGCCCTCGGCCTCGTTCCAGCGGAATACCGGCCGGCCCACCGGCACCTGCACGGAGGCGAGCAGGTAGCGCACGTCGGAAACGAAGACCTGGCTTTCGGTCAGGCGCCGGGTATCCACCTTCAGGTCCTTGCCGGCGGCGGCGGCATTCCACAGCTCGTCGGCGAAGGCGCGGGTCTCGGCATAGCCCTGCGGCAACTGGTCCGGGCTGAACAGATAGTCGGCGAAATGCGCGCGCGCCTCGGCGCCCAGCACGTGCGCGCCGAGCTGGGCGCGCAGGGCGTCGAGCGTGGCCTTGGGCACGCCGCGCGTGGGAATGGCGTAACGCGACCAGGCCAGCACCGGCAGGGCGATGAGCAGGCGCGCGGTGTCGCCCATCCGGCTCTCAAGTCGTTCGCAGGGCCGCCCCAAGAACGACTTGGCCCCCCCGGGGGGCGGCTCGGGTGCATTTTCCGAGCCGGGGGCACAGCTTTCCTCGCAGCCCGCCTCGATGAGGTCGGCGAGCTCGTCGTAGGCGCGCGCGTTGGTCTCGTGCAGACGGTCCAGGGCCTGGTTGAGGGCGTCCTCTTCGCCGGCCCGCAGCAGGCGTTCGATGAGGGCGCCGATCTCCGCTTCGAGCCAGGCGTCCTCCAGGCGGCTGCCGGAATCGGCCAGGCCCTGGGCCAGCCAGGCCAGGCGTTCGGCGTCTCGGGAAAGGCGATGGCGTCCATAGATGCGGCGGCGTTTCATGATGCGGGTCCAGTCAGGTGGTGGAAGGGGGGCATTCGCCCTGGCGGCCGCACACGTTGGTGGGGTCGAGCAGGGCCAGGTCGGCGTCGGCCTGGCCGACGCCGCCCAGATGGTGCAGCGCGGCGACGTAACGCCGGCTTTCGTGCAGGGCGGTGCGCGAGGGCGGATGCGGCCGGCCGTGCATGCGCGCGAGGCGGATCAGGGACACCGGCGGCAGCGGCCATTTCAGTCCGGCCAGCAAGGCGTCGG
>JBBIIR010000293.1:0-3474 GCA_037446455.1 Hydrogenophilales bacterium
GGCTCGGTGAGGGTGCCGCGGAACTCCCGCATCGCCTCGGGAGTCAGGTCGCAGACGTAGGCCTTGCCCTGCTCGATCAGGTTCTCGGCGTAGTCGTACAGGGCCTGGAAGTAATCGGAAGCCCAGCGCACCTCGCCGTTCCACTGGAAGCCCAGCCAGCGCACGTCTTCCATGATGGCATTGGCGTATTCCTCGGATTCCTTTTCCGGATTGGTGTCGTCGAAGCGCAGGTTGCAGGTGCCCTGGTAGTCCCGGGCCAGGCCGAAATTGAGGCAGATCGACTTGGCGTGGCCGACGTGCAGATAGCCGTTCGGTTCCGGCGGAAAGCGGGTGGCGATGAGGCGGTGCTTGCCGCTGGCGAGGTCGGCCTCGACGATGGAGCGGATGAAATGGGCAACCGGCGCGCCGACCTGGGACACGGAGGAGGACGAAGTCTTGTTGTGCATGATCGGGAACGGGTGTCGGAACGCGGGACGGGAGCGCGCGAAGATTTTCAATTGTGCCCCGCGAACGCTAGAATTCGCCTGACTTGGCGCATGCCAGGCAACCGCAAACTCGTCGAAAAGCATAGCACATATGGCCTTTACCCGTTTTTCCCTCGCTTTCCTGCTGGCCATTTCGCCGGCGCTGGTCATGGCGAGCATCCCCACCGTGCAGGAAGCCAGCCAGGCCTTCCGTCAGGGCAACAAGACCGTGGCGCTGAACAAGGTGAACGCCTTCCTCGCCGCCAACCCCAAAGACGCGCAGGGACGCTTTCTCAAGGGACTGATCCTCACCGACATGAATCGTCACTCCGAGGCCATCAAGGTATTTTCCGGCCTCACCGACGACTATCCCGAACTGCCGGAGCCCTACAACAACCTGGCCGTGCTGTACGCGGCGCAGGCCGATTACGAACGCGCCAAGCAGAGCCTGGAGATGGCCATCCGCACGCACCCCAGTTACGCCACCGCGCATGAGAACCTGGGCGACATCTACGCCAAGATGGCCTCCCGCGCCTACGACAAGGCCCTGCAACTCGACCAGGGCAACGTTTCCGCGCTGACCAAGCTGGCCCTGATCAAGGACCTCTTCAGCCCCGCCCCGCGCGGCCAGGATACCGTGTCGAAAGGCGCGACAGCGAAGCAGCCGCAACTCGCCCAGGAATCCAGCGTGCCGGTTGAACCCTCACGGCCCCGGGAGGCGACCGCGGGAACCGACGTCAAGCCTGAAGCGTCCCCGGTGGCAACCGTAGCCGCGGACGACAAACCGAAGACCGTGCCGAAAGCCGGCGCGAATGCCAAGGCGGAGCTCGAAAAGACGGTGCGGGCCTGGGCCGAGGCCTGGAGCGCGCGTGATGCCGACGCCTACCTGGCCTTCTACGGCAACGGCTTCAAGACCCCCGGCAACGACCGCGCAACCTGGGAAAACCAGCGCCGCGAACGCGTCACCCGCCCCCAGTACATCAAGGTCGCCGTCGAACAGCTGCGCGTCCGCATGAGCGGCGACGAGCTCGCCCGCGTCAGCTTCCGCCAGCGCTACGAGTCCAACCTGCTGCGCAGTGCCAACAGCAAGACCCTGACTCTGGCGTGGGAGGGCGACGCCTGGAAGATCGTCGACGAACGATGAATCGCTTCTCGCGCTTCCTCGGCCGTGTCCTCCTGGGCCTGACCGTTTCCTTCGCCGCGGTCGCAGGCGAAGCCTCGCTGCTGCTCGCATCCGCCGACGCCGGCCGCCTGCTCGGCTCGCCCGACGCGCGCATCGCCAGGGCCCTGCAGGACATCCGCGGCAACCGCCTGGAAGACGCCCTGCGCGAGGTCGACCGCGTCATCGCCCAGCGCCCGGATTTCCGTCTCGCCCACCTGATTCGCGGCGACATCCTCATGGCGCGCGCGCGGCCGCTCACCGGCCTGGGCACGAGCACGCGGGCGCCGGCCGATTCGCTGGCGGACCTGCGCGACGAAGCGCGCGCCCGGCTGCTGCGCTACATCGACCAGCCGGCGCCCGACCTCATGCCCCGCCAGATCCTGCAACTGGCGCCGCAACAGCGTTACGCGCTGCTCGCCGACGCCAGCCGCGCCCGCCTCTACGTCTTCGAGAACGTCAACGGCGAGCCGCGCCTGGTCAGCGATTACTACATGACCATAGGCCGCAACGGCACCGAAAAGCGGGTGGAGGGCGACAAGCGCACACCCGTCGGGGTGTATCGCATCCTCAGCCAGGTGGCGCGCCAGCGCCTCACCGATTTCTACGGCGCCGGCGCCTTTCCGCTCGATTACCCCAACGCCTGGGACCAGGCCCAGCGGCGCGGCGGGCACGGCATCTGGCTGCACGGCGTGCCCTCCGACACCTACAGCCGGCCGCCCCGCTCCAGCGATGGCTGCGTGGTGGTGACGAACCCGGACCTGAAGGATCTGTCGCGCTACATCGATGTCGGCAGCACGCCGGTGGTCATCGCCGAGCGTGCCGACTGGGTCGATCGCGACACCTGGACACGCACCCGCGATGGCCTGCTGCTGCGCCTGCGCGACTGGAAGGAGGACTGGGAAGCGCGCGACCCCGACCGCTTCCTGCGCCACTACTCGAGCAACCTGGCGATGCGCGACGGCCAGGGCTGGCTGAACGCGAAACGCGGCAACATCCTCAACAAGGACTGGATCCGCGTCCAACTCTCCGACGTCAACCTGTTCCTCTACCCCGACGGCGACATGGCCTACGCCGAATTCCGGCAGCACTACGCCAGCGACAAGTTGTCCAGCCGGTCCAGCAAGCGCCTGTTCTGGCGCCTGGAGGACGGCGCCTGGCGCGTCGCCCTGGAAACCTCCGCGGAAGCGCGCCCTTCCACCCAACTCGCGAAACGCTGATGCCCCTCACCCGCCGTCATTTCCTGCTGCTTGCCCTGGCCGCCCCGCTGTCGGCCTGCGAGGCCGGCAGCACCGCCCCCGCTCCCGCCAAGCCCGGCAAAGCGGTCATTCCCGTCCCCCGAAAGGTCAACATGGTCAGACTGCACACCAACTTCGGTCCCATCACCCTGGAACTCGATGCCAGCGCCGCGCCGGAAACGGTCGCCAACTTCCTGCAATACGCGCGGGACGGCCATTACAACGGCACCGTCTTTCATCGCGTCATTGACGGTTTCATGATCCAAGGCGGCGGCTTCACCGCCGACATGGAGCAGAAACCCACGCGCGCGCCCATCCAGAACGAGGCGGCGAACGGCCTGAAGAACGTCGCCTACAGCATCGCCATGGCGCGCACGCCGAACCCCCACTCCGCCAGCAGCCAGTTCTTCATCAACGTCGCCGACAACGCCTTCCTCGACCATCGCGAGCCCTCCGCCTCCGGCTACGGCTATTGCGTGTTCGGCAAGGTGGTGGAAGGCCGCGACGCGGTGGACAACATCCGCAGGGTACGCACCGGCATGCGCGCCGGACATCAGGACGTGCCCGTGGAAAACGTGCTCATCGAGCGCGCGGAAATCCTCGAAGGCTGATG
>JBBIIR010000294.1:0-3453 GCA_037446455.1 Hydrogenophilales bacterium
CACGATCCACCCCTATATTGGCGCGTAAATATTAATACGCGCCATATTACTAGCCGTATTGGCGTGATTTGTCAATTTACGCGCCATTTATTTTGGCGCGATTGACGGGCTTCGCGCCAGAAACCTGAGCAGGCTCAAGGGCGTCGCGGGTTTCCACCAGGGCATCCGTCTGCTGCCAGAAGGTGCGGCCGTCGGCCTGCCAGTGCTCCCATGCCGAACGCAGGCTGAGCATGTCGTTGCCCTCACCCCCGGCCCCTCCCGGAGGGAGAGGGGGGCGTTTGACGTAGAGCGGAATCGACAGATTGGCGCCATTGCCGGCAATCTGGGCGAGCGTCGCCACGGCCGCAAACCCCTCTTGGTCGGCAAAGGCCCGGAAGGCCCGCAAGATGTGCTGCTGATGCTCGGGCTTGAGGAAGCTCCGGGCCCGTTCTCGCGTGACCTCGTTCAAGGCATCGATGAACAACACCTTGCCCTTGCGCGCCGCCGGCTTGCGCCGGTTGCAGACGACGATGCAGGACTCCATCGGCGAGTTGTAGAACAGGTTCGGCCCGAGGCCGATTACCGCCTCGACCCAATCCAACTCGACCATCTTGGCGCGCATGGTCTCGCAGCGGGAGCGGATGGCGGCGGCCATGAAGTACCTGGGTCATTCCATCCACGACACCGACGAGGCCAAGTGGAAACAGGCCCGCGACCTGATCCTGCGGGCCAAGTCCTACTGGGCGGCGTTCAACGCGTCGAGCTACATCAAGGAGCTGACCGTGGGCAACATCTGGGTGGCCCACGGCTACGCCAACGACATGTTCCAGGCCGACCAGGACGCCCGCCGCGCCGGGCGGCCCTTCGGCATCGGCTATGGCATCCCGCGGGAAGGCGCGGTGCTGGCCCTGGATTCCATGGTGCTGCACAAGACCGGCCGCCAACCCGACCTGGCCCACCGCTTCATGGACTTCATGCTGGAAGGGGCGAACTCGGCCGAGTTGACCAACCCGATCGGCTCCGGCAACCCCAACCAGGCGGCCATGGCCCACATCCGCCCGGAGATCGCCGATAACCGCGCCGTCTTTCCCGACGCGGCGACGCTCAAGCGGCTGGAAATGATGCGCGACCTGGACCGCAAGAGCCGCCGCGTGCTGAACCGCATCTGGACGGAAATCAAGCTGCGCTGACCATCGCGGTTCCGGGCCCCGGAGGGAGCGAGGTTGTGTTCGCCGTTCATCCTCCCCGCTTGGCGAGACCCTCTACCCCGCCTTTCAGCGCGCCTGGTGCACCGTCTGCCCCAGCATCTCCGGGGTGATCAGCGTGATCCCGCGCTCGGTGACGTGGAAGCGGCGGCGGTCCGCCTCCGGGTCGTGGCCGGCGCTGAAGTCGTCCGGCAGCACGCACAGCTTGTCCACGACGACGCGGCGCAGGCGGACGCGGCGGCCGATGTGGACCTGGGGCAGGATGACCGAATCCTCGATGAGGCCGCGCTCGCCCACCCGCACCTTGAGGGAGAGCAAGGAGCGCTCGATGGCGGTGCCGCTGACGATGCAGCCGTGGGCGATCATGGAATCCATGGCGTGGCCGCGGAAGCCGTCGTCGTTGAAGACGAACTTGGCCGGCGGCAGTTGCGCCAGGTGGGTGCGGATCGGCCAGTTGTCGTCGTAGAGGTTGAGGTCGGGGGTCACCTGCACCAGATCCATGTTGGCCTCCCAGTAGGCGTCCACCGTACCGACGTCGCGCCAGTAGGGCGCGTCGCCCACCATGTTGACGCAACTGTCTCTGAAGCAGTGGGCGTAGAGGGTGCCGCCGCGCGCCAGCGCGGGCAGCACGTCGCCACCGAAATCGTGGCCGGAGGCCGCGTCGGCATGGTCGCGGGTGAGCGCGTCGTAGAGGAAGCCGGCGCGAAAGGCGTAGATGCCCATGCTCGCCAGGGCATGGCCGGGCCAGCCGGGGATCGGCGTCGGCCGGTCGGGCTTTTCCTGGAAATCGACCACCCGCCAGTTCGCGTCCACGACCAGAACGCCGAAGGCGCGGGCCTGTTCCAGGGGTACGACGACGCAGGCCACGCTGGCGTCGGCGCCCTTGGCGACGTGGTCGGCGAGCAGCACGCCGTAGTCCATCTTGTAGACGTGGTCGCCCGCCAGGATGAGGACGTGCTCCGGGTCGCTGATGCGCATCAGGTTGATGTTCTGGTACACGGCGTCCGCCGTGCCCAGGTAGCAGCCGCCGCGGGCGTGCTGCTGCGCCGGCAGGATGTCGATGAACTCGTCGAACTGGTCGTCGAGGAAGTTCCAGCCGCGCTGGATGTGGTGGATGAGGCCGTGCGCCATGTACTGGGTGGCGACGCCGATGCGGCGCACGCCGGAATTGATGCAGTTGCTGAGGGGGAAATCGATGATGCGCAGGGAGCCGGCGAAGGGTATGGCCGGCTTGGCGCGCCAGTCGGTGAGTTGCATGAGCCGGCTGCCGCGTCCGCCGGCGAGGATCATGGCGTAGGCGCGACGGGCCAGGTCCGCGCCGGACGCCGCCGCGCCCTGGGCGCGGGCGGGACAGGCCAGCAGGCGGCCGGGGCGCTGCCGCAAGGGAATCCGGGGCATCGGCGGTGCTCCTCGTCATGTATCGGGCTCGCCCCCGCGGGTGGGGCGGGAGGCCTCTAGGGTCATATGGTTATAGGGCACCCTGAAGCGGGCGCCACCCGGTTTGCTGGCGCCGTTCCCTCTCCCCCAACCCCTCCCCCGCATGCGGGGGAGGGGTGCGCGGCAGCGCGGGAGAGGGAAATCCACCCATACTTCACCGCGCCGCAACAGCGGGACCGGGGGCCGCCCGGATCACCGACCCGGCTTGAACCCCATCACCTCGCGCAGCACCGCCTCCCCTACCCTGACCCGATGCTCCTGCCACAGCCGCCGGCTGGCTTCTTCCGCGCTGGCGGCCGGTGGTTGCAGGGCGGTCAGGAAGGAGGTGACGTCTTCCACCTCCGCCCAGGGGTAGACGTACCAACGCCAGGCCTTGAGGTGCTTGCCGACGTAGTCGGCGCGGTAGCGGGTGACGGCTTTCTCGTGCAGGACGGCGGTCTTCAGGGCGCGCGGGGAGAAACCGCGCAGGTAGGCGACGACGGCTTCCAGCGTATCGCCGCTGTCGTTGACGTCGTCCACCACCAGCACGTCCAGGCCGGCGAGGTCGGCGTTGAGGGGGTAGCGGATGATCACTTCTTCCTGCTTGCGGGTGGCGCTGTAGTGCTCCACCTTGATGCCGGTCATGCGCTCCATGTGCAGGCAGTCGCACACCACGCGGGCGGGCACGTAGCCGCCCCGGCCGATGGCGACGACGATGTCGGGGCGAAAGCCGGAATCCCGGATGGCGTGGGCGAGTTCGCGGCTCAGGCGCTGGGCGGTTTGCCAGGAGACGAAGGTGCAGGGAGGGAGCTTGGCCATGAGGGGGGTTCCTTTGCTGGATGCTTTGAAGCAT
>JBBIIR010000295.1:0-3447 GCA_037446455.1 Hydrogenophilales bacterium
AAAGTCATGCCCGTTTCCCTCCCTTGCAGGGCGCGCCCCGGACTGCATTCCGGGGCCGTTCGGCGGGCGCGGAGCATGCTCCGCGAAACCCCCGCCTCACCCCCCAGCCCCCGCTCCGCGCCCCACGGCTGGCGATGCATCGCCAGCCGGCTGCGAGGGCGGAATGCTGTGCATTCCGAATTCCCCTCTCGCCCCGCTTGCGGGAGAGGGGAGCTTCGAGAAGTCGCCGTGCGACTTTCACGCTAAGCTGAGCGATCAATGCCGACGCATCGGCCTCGCCCCGCTGGCTTACGTCAGCCGCGAGGACTTGGCCCCCTGTATGCGCATGGCGGCCTTGGGTCATTACGTGATCTTCTTTCGCGTGCTCGACGGCGCGGTGCGAATCGAGCGTGTCCTGCACGGTGCCCGCAACCTGCCAATGTTGTTCGGTGCGGCAGGCAACACATCGGATTGATTCTGTGCACCCCGTCAGGCCAGTCCGCACCTACAATGCCGGGCACTTTATTGGGTGGGAATCCCACCTGGGTAAGAAGCGCATGGGCTGCATCATCGCGCCTTGGTTGCCTCGCCCCATAGCTTTCACTCTTATCCCAACCAGCTTCCCGTTTCACGGCTTTTCATTCCACCCACTCAACATCACCTTGTGCGCCATGCCCGCGCCCAGCGCATCACGCGTCTAGCCGTGGCTGACCACCAGGCCGCCGCCGTGGCGCTGGCGCACGGTGAGTTCGCTGCCGACGTTGAGGCAGATCTCGGTCATGCGCGGGCCGAGCCCGCCGCCGCGCAGCGCCACGACGCGCGCGCGTCCTCGTCAGCCATGCTCAGGGTAAACGTGGCGGTCGGGCTCATGCGCCACCTGGTTCATGGCGTCGCCGTCGCGCCGCGCGCGGCGGGGCCGCGCACGCTGGGCAGCCGGGTCAACGCGGCCACCGCCAGACCGCACCCGGCGATGGCGCAGACGATCACCGCGCCGGAAGGCAGATCCCACAGCGCCGAAGCCAACAGCCCCAGGGCGTAGCCCGCCGCGCCGGCGAGGTAGCCGCCGAGCAGCGCGCGGCCGCCGCGCAGCGCATGCACCGCCAGGGCCGGCACGATGAGCGTGGCGAACACCAGATAGACGCCCAGCACCTGCACCGAGGCGGTGATGGCCACCGCGAACAGCAGGTAGAAGCCGAGCGGCGACTTGCGTAGGCCGCCATACCAGGCGGTCAGCACCAGGCCGTTGACCAGCGCCAACAGCGGCAGATCGTCCCAGGTGGTCCACAAGATCTGGCCCACCAGCATGTCGCGCAGGTGCTCGCCACCGTGTGCGTCGTGCGCCAGCAGCAGGATGGCGATGGACGCGACCAGCACGAAGGTGGTGCCGATGATCGCCTCCTGCACCCGCGGCCAGTGCTTCTCGGTGAAATGCAGCATGAGCGCGCCCAGGCCGGCGAGGCTCAAGGCGGCCACCTGCGTGCGCCAGCCGCCTTCCCAATCCAGGAAGTGGGCGAGGATCACGCCCAGCCCGGCGAACTGCGCGATGGCGATGTCGATGAAGACGATGCCGCGCTCCAGAACGCGCATGCCCAGCGGCACATGGCTGGCCAGCACGATGAGGCCGGCCAGCAGGGCCGGGAGCAGAATGCTCCACTCCAGGCCCGCGCTCATTTCAGCGCGCCCAGCAGGCGTGCGAGGAGGTCGTCGAACAGGCCGAACAAGTCCTTCGCGGCCTGCGAACCGCCCACCGTGAATGGCAGTTCCACCGCCGGCACGCCGGCGCGCTCGGCCAGCCACTGGCTGGCGCGCGGCGACTGGTAATTGGCGTACAGCACCATCTTCACCGGCTCCTCCTTGACCCGCGCCAGCACCTGGCCGAGATGGGCCACGGAAGGATCGACGCCGGGCTTGGGTTCCAGGTCCACGCTCTGGCGCAGGCCCAGCCAGCCGGCCAGGTAGCTCCAGTTCTTGTGGTGCACCGCCACCGGCTGCCCCTTGAGCGGCGCGGCCCGCGCCTGCCAGCGCGCGATGGCGGCCTGCCAGCGGCTCTGGAAGTCCGTGTTGCGCGCCGCGTAATGCGCCGCGTTGGCCGGGTCGACACGCGCCAGGCGCGCGGCCAGCGCGTCGGCGACCCGCGCGATGTTGCGCGGATCGAAGTGGATGTGCGGATTGCCCGCCGCGTGCACGTCACCCATGGCACGGTCGATGAACTGCGGTTTCTCGATCAGGGTGACGAATTGCGCGGCCTCGAAGTAGCCCGGCTGACCGGCCTGGATGCGGGCGTTGCCGGACTCGCGCTGCAACAGCGGCAGCCAGCCGATTTCCAGTTCGGCGCCGTTGCACACCAGCAGGTCGGCACCGCGCGCGCGCGCGATCAGGCTGGGGCGCGCCTCGATGCGGTGCGGGTCCTGGTTGGCGGTGGTGGCGGAGGTGACGCGCGCCTTGTCGCCGGCCAGTTCCTGGGTCAGGGCCGCCCATTCCGGCGTGCAGGCCAGCACGTTGAGGGCGGCCTGCGCGGCGCCGGCAGTCAGCGACAGCACGGCGGCGGCCAGCCAGGTCTTGATGTGGGTTCTCATGGTGAACTCCTTAGAACTTGTGGGCGCCGTGCGGGCCCAGGCTGTGGATGTATTGCAGCGTGACCTGGTTGTCGGTCAGCCCCTGCTCGCCCTGGTCGCGCGCCAGTTGCAGGCGCAGACGCGAGAACTCGCTGGGGTTGTAGTCGACCATCAGGCTGTGGCGCTTGGGGGTGTGGTCGGGCTTGGAGAATGCCGTGGCGATCGGCCCGCTGAAATCGACCGAACCGATGTTGAGGCGGTCATAGCGGTAGCCTGCGCGCCACCGCGGGTGGAACTGGTAGACGCCCTGCGCATACCAGCCGGACTGGCGGGCGCTGTAGTTTCCGCTGTCGCTCACACCGCCTACGCAAGCACCCCCATTCGCGCTGTTGTCGTCACACTCCAGATCACCACGTTCGTTCCGCTTCAAATACTCTGCCTGGAACTTGAAGTTCTGGTACTTGGGATTGCCGCCTGGCGCCCATTTCCAAACCACGTCGGCGATCCAGTACTTGCTCCTGCCGGTAAAGTGGGTTTCCGCCTCTTCACCGTTGTTGTCATACCAATGCCCATGGCGATCCTTGGCCTTGACGCGCAGGTAGGACAACCCCGCGCGCCAGGCATGGCTGTCGCCCAGGTCGTCGCCGAGGTGCGCGAACAGCGCGTGGCTGCCCAGACCGTTGCGGTCGCCCCAGTCGGCGCCCTGTCCGGCTTCCAGGCCGAATTCCAGGAACATGGGCGTCGGCGCCAGCCATTTCAGTTGCAGGCCGTCCTGGATGTAGTGCTCGCCCAGCATGGCGGCATAGGCCAGGTTCTGGTTGGCGAAGTCCCAGGCGTGCGGATGCTGTTCGTTGATGTAGCCGATGCCGGACAGATAGCGGCCGCCCTTGAGGGTGAAGCCGTTGCCCAGCGC
>JBBIIR010000296.1:0-3446 GCA_037446455.1 Hydrogenophilales bacterium
CTGCGCGGGGCCGGCGGCTTTTTCGTCACGCACGCCGAGGTGAGCGCCGAAAACGCCGAGCTGCGCCAGCGGGAGGAACGCTTGCGCGCCGATCTGCTCGATCGACGGGCGCTCGCCGACGAGAACGCGCAATTGCGCGCCCTGCTCGCCCTGCCGCCGCGTCCCGGAGTGATTGCCGTGGTGGGGGAAATCCAGGCCGCGCTGCCCGACCCGTTCGCCCGCAAGGTGGTCATCAACCGCGGCGAAGCCCATGGCCTTGCCGCCGGCTGGCCGGTGGTGGACGCCGCCGGGCTGGTGGGCCAGGTCACCCGCGTGTTTCCCTGGACCGCCGAGGTCACCCTGCTGACCGACCGCGGCCAGGCCGCGCCGGTGCAGAACCAGCGCAACGGCCTGCGCATCATCGTCTCCGGCCAGGGTTCCGACAGTCTCCTGGAGGTGCGTTTTCTCGACGCGCACGCGGATCTCCAGCCTGGCGACCTGCTGTATACCTCCGGCATCGACGGGGTGTATCCCGCCGGCATCCCGGTGGCAGAAGTGGTGCGCACGGAACAGCCGCGCCACTCACCCTTCGCGCGCGCCCTCTGCCGTCCCCTGGCGGGAGTGGGTCAGTATCGGCATGTGCTGGTGCTGAAGCCGGAGCCCGTGGCCGCCCCGGCGCAACCGCAAAAGTCGTCGCCGCGCAAATCGCCGGAGCCCCGCCATGCCCCGCGCTGAACCCGGCATGAGCAAACCCCTGCTGCCCCAGGGCGCGGAACTCGTCGCGCCACCGACGCCGGCGCGCGTCTACGTCAGCCTCGCCGTGGCCCTGGCGGCCACGCTGCTGCCCTGGGCGGACGGCATGCTCTGGCTGGTGCCGGACTTCACTCTCATGGCCCTGCTCTACTGGAGCATCCGCGCGCCCCGCCTGGCCGGGTTGGGCGTCGCCTGCCTGCTCGGCCTCGTTACCGATGTCGCCGCCGGCGTGCTCATGGGTCTGAATGCGCTGGCCTATTGCGCCGCCACCTTCGTCATCCTCATGCTGCGCCGCCGCCTGCAGGGCTTCGACGTGCCCCGCCAGGCCCTGCAACTGGCCCCGCTGTTGCTGGGCAAGGAGGCGCTGGTGTTGCTGGCCGGCCTCATGCTGGGCTTGCCGCAGGCGGA
This sequence comes from Hydrogenophilales bacterium, assembly GCA_037446455.1. GTDB lineage: Bacteria > Pseudomonadota > Gammaproteobacteria > Burkholderiales > Thiobacillaceae > PFJX01. Next base: position 1,141 of record JBBIIR010000296.1, read on the forward strand.
CTGGCGCTGGCTCGCCGCCGGCCTGGTGGCGGCGCTGCTGTGGTTGCCCCTGGCCTGGCTGATGGACCGCCTCACCGGCTATGCCCGCGTGGCGGCCCAGGGCGAAGCAGGCCCGCGCGTCCGTGTTTGAATTCGCCCACAGCGCCTCCGTGAGCAGCCTGCGCCTCATCAACCCGGAGCTGGAGTTCCTGCGCTACCGGCGCCGCATGGAGATCGCCGGGGTGGGCGCGGCGCTGCTCTTCCTGCTGCTGTTCGGGCGCTTCGTCTGGCTGCAACTGGTGCAGTACGACCATTACCAGTCCCTGGCGGAGAACAACCGCATCTCCCTGCTGCCCGCGCCGCCCACGCGCGGGGTCATCTACGACCGGCAGAACACGGTCCTGGCGCAGAATTTCTCCGCCCACACCCTGGAAATCACGCCCTCCGAGACCGGCGACAAGTTGGACGCGGTGATTGACCGACTCGCCGAGATCGTCCAAATCGAGCCGGGCGACCGCAAGCGTTTCCGGAAGATGCTGGCGGAGAGCAAGAACTTCGAGAGCATTCCCATCCGCAACCTGCTCACCGAGGAGGAGGCGGCGCGCTTCGCCGTCAACCGCTACCGCTTCCCCGGCGTCGAGGTGAGCGCGCGGCAGTTCCGGCAGTATCCGCTGGGCGCTAGTTTCGCCCACGTGGTCGGCTACATCGGCCGCATCGGCGAGAAAGACAAGGCGCGCCTGGAGGAGGAAGGCCTCTACGCCAATTACAAGGGCAGCGACCACATCGGCAAGCTGGGCATCGAAGCGCGCTACGAGCGCTGGCTGCATGGCCGCACCGGCATCGAGAAGGTGGAGACCGATTCCGGCGGCCACGCCGTGCGCCTGCTGTCACGTACCGAGCCGGTGGCCGGCTACAACATCTACCTGCATCTCGACGCCCGCCTGCAGCAGGTGGCGGAGCGCGTCTTCGGCGACTATCGCGGCGCCCTGGTGGCCCTCGATCCGCGCAACGGCGCGGTGCTGGCGCTGATGTCCAAGCCGGGTTTCGATCCCAACCTGTTCGTCGACGGCATCGACACCCAGACCTGGCGCGAACTCAACGACTCGCCCGACCATCCGCTCATCAATCGCGCCCTGCGCGCCATCTATCCGCCGGGCTCCACCATCAAGCCGTTCATGGGCCTGGCCGGCCTGGAACTGGGCCTGCGCCGGCCCGGCGACAGCATCGTCGATGCCGGTTACTTCAGTCTGCCGGGCAGCAGTCACCGCTACCGGGACTGGAAGAAGGAGGGGCACGGCGTGGTGGATCTGAAAAAATCCATCGCCCAGTCCTGCGATACCTACTATTACCAACTGGCGAACCAGATGGGGATCGAACGCATGGCCGATTTCCTCGGCAAATTCGGCTTCGGCGCGCGTACCGGCATCGATCTCGACGGCGAACTGCCCGGCCTGATGCCGACGCCGGCCTGGAAGCAGAAGCGCTTCAAACAGCCTTGGTGGCCGGGCGAGACGGTGATCGCCGGCATCGGCCAGGGCTATATGCTGGCCACCCCCATGCAACTGGCCATGGCCACCATGGCCCTGGCCAACGGCGGCGTCCTCTACCAGCCGCAGTTGATCCGCGCCTGGCGCGAGCCGATCAGCGGCCGCGTGGCCTACGCCGCGCCGCGGCGGGTTGGCGAGATCGCCTTGAAGCCGGCGCATCTGGCGGTGATCCGCCAGGCCATGGTCGAGGTCATGCTGCCCGGCGGCACCGCCGCCCGCTCCGGCGCCGACGCGCCCTACGGCATCGCCGGCAAGACCGGTACCTCGCAGGTCATCGGCATCAAGCAGGGCGCGCGCTATGACGAGAAGCGCATCGCCGCGCGGCATCGCGACCACGCCCTGTTCGTCGCCTTCGCCCCGGCGGAGGCGCCCACCATCGTCGTCGCGGTGATGGTGGAGAACGGCGGCAGCGGCAGCGGCACCGCCGCGCCCATCGCGCGCAAGGTGCTCGACTACTGGTTGCTGGGCAAGCTGCCCACCGTCTATGCCCCGGAAGAACCCGCCGATGCGCCTATTTCCGAGGAAACCGAAGACAGCATCCCGGCGGAAGAGGGCGCGCTGGCGGCAAGCCCGGAGGCGTTGACGCAATGATCCTAAAAACCTCAGTTGACCGCTCCTTGGCCTTCGCAAAGACGCATGGAACCTGAGGTTTGTGCCTACGTTCACGCTCACCCGGAAGGTGAGCCCGCTACGCGCCCGCTTTCGGGTCTGTGCGCGCGTCTGGCTGCGTTGCTCCTCCTTGCGGGGAACGACCCCGCGGCGTCGTCGCGCCTTGCCAGC
>JBBIIR010000297.1:0-3433 GCA_037446455.1 Hydrogenophilales bacterium
GTTCAGGCCGGTGCCCGGTCCCGCCAGCCGCCCGGGCGATTCGCCCAGCAGCGCGCAGCCGAGGGCGGCGGCAGCCGTGGTGTTGCCGATCCCCATCTCGCCGCCGATGAACAGATCGGCGCCCTCCCGGCACGCGCGCTCGACGCTGCGCCGCCCCGCCGCCATGGCCCGCGCGCATTGCTCGACGCGCATGGCCGGGCCAAGGGTGGAGTTGGCGGCGCCCGGCCCGAGGCCGAGGTGTTCGACGCCCGGCACACCCGCGAGGCCGGACGCGGTGCCCAGATCGATCACTTCCAGGCGCGCGCCGAGCTGGCGCGCCAGCACGCTGATGGCGGCGCCGCCGCGGGCGAAGTTCTTCACCATTTCGCCCGTCACGGCTTGGGGAAAGGCGGAAACGCCTTCCTCGACCACGCCATGGTCGCCGGCATAGACGCTGATCCAGATCGAATCGGCACGCGGCCGTTCGCGGCCTTGCGCGGCGGCGAGAAAAACGGCTGCCTTCTCCAGTTCACCGAGCGCGCCCGGCGGCTTGGTCAGTTGAGCCTGTCGCCGGAGGGCGGCGGCGCGCGCCGTTTCGTCAAGATTCTTCAGGGGACGATTCAGCCATTCGAGGTCCACGGGACTCCTTTCAAGACATGCGGCAAACCGGCCACGGTGAAGATCACCCGGTCGCACTGTTGGGCCAGATCCTGATGCAACCAGCCCGCCTCGTCGCAGTAGCGGCGGCTGAGTTCGCCCAGCGGCACCACGCCGAGGCCGGTTTCGTTGCTCACCAGCACCAGCGCACCGGGCAGGTCCGGCAGCGCCGCCCGCAGCTCGGCGCGCTCGTGGGCGAAGCGGTCTGGATCCGGGCACAGCAACAGGTTGGTCAACCACAGGGTGAGGCAGTCCACCAGGATCAGGCTGTCGGGTCGCGCATGGCGGCGCAGGGTTTCCGCCAGCGCCAACGGCTCTTCGACCAACGCCCAATGCACGGGGCGGCGCGCCCGGTGGGCGGCGATGCGGGCGTGCATCTCCGCGTCACCGGCGGTCGCGGTGGCCACGTAGGTGACATCGAGGCCGCTGTCGGCCGCCAGACGTTCGGCCAACCGGCTTTTGCCGGAACGGGCGCCGCCGAGGATGAAGGTCTTCATGCCGACTTCAGCCCCAGCAAGGCGGCCAGCCGGGCGGTGTCGAGATGCGTCTCGACGGCATCGGCCAGGCGCTCCAGGTCGGCCTCGCGGCGGGCGGTCATGTCCAGTTCTTGTCGCCCGCCCACTCCGCCCCGATAGCCCGCCCAGGCAAGCAGCGCGTCGCAGGCCTCCGGCCGGTCGAACAGGCCGTGCACGTAGCTGCCGAGAATCCGCCCATCCTCGCTCAGTGCGCCGTCCGGGCCGTTTTCCAGCAGCGTGGCCGGACGCGCCAGTGCCGCGCCCGTGGTGATGCCGGCGTGGATTTCATAGCCCTGTACCGGCGCGTCGCACCAGGCCAGGCGACCGGCGACGCGGCGCAATTGCTTGTGCGCCGCCAGCGTGGTTTCCATCTCCAGAAGCCCGAGTCCGGGGCGGCTGCCGGGCGCCCCCTCGATGCCGAGGGGGTCGTGCAACACTTGGCCGAGCATCTGGAAGCCGCCGCAAATGCCGAGCAGCTTGCCGCCGTAGCGCAGGTGGCGCAGCAGGTGCGCCTGCCAGCCCTGGTCGAGCAGCCAGCCCAGATCGGCCTGGACCGACTTCGAGCCGGGCAGGCAGATGAGGTCGGCGCCGGGCGGCATCGCGTCCGGCGCGACGAAGCGAAAGTCGATGCCCGGGTGCAGGCGCAGCGGGTCGAAGTCGGTATGGTTGGAGATGCGCGGCAAGGCCGGCGCCGCCACCCGGAACCCGCCCTGCCCGGAACGCTCGCGCGGCAGCGCATCCTCCGCGTCCAGGTGCAGTCCATGCAGGTAAGGCAGTACGCCGAGCACCGGCTTGCCGGTTTCCTTTTCCAGCCAATCCAGTCCTGGCTGAAGCAGCTTGAGGTCGCCGCGAAAGCGGTTGATGACAAAGCCCGCCACGCGCGCCCGCTCCGTTTCGGAGAGCAGCGCCAGCGTGCCGACGAGGTGCGCGAAGACCCCGCCCCGGTCGATGTCGGCCACCAGGATGACCGGGCAATCGACGGCTTCGGCGAAGCCCATGTTGGCGATGTCGTTCTCGCGCAGGTTGATCTCGGCGGGCGAACCGGCCCCTTCGACCACGATGGCCGCGTACGCCGAGGCCAGGCGCGCATGGGATTCCAGCACGGCCCGCCGCGCCACGCGCTTGTAGTCGTGGTAGGCGCCGGCTTCGAGATTGGCGACGGCGCGGCCCTGGAGGATGACCTGGGCGCCGGTGTCCGAATGGGGTTTGAGCAGCACCGGGTTCATGTCGCTGTGGGGCGCCAGCCCGCAGGCCGCCGCCTGTACGGCCTGGGCGCGGCCGATCTCGCCGCCATCGGCGGTCACGGCGCTGTTGAGCGCCATGTTCTGCGGCTTGAACGGCGCCACGCGCACGCCGCGCCGTTTCAGCCAACGGCACAAGCCGGCGGTGAGCAGGCTCTTGCCCGCGTCCGAAGTCGTGCCCTGCACCATGAGGGTGGTCGCGGTCATGTCATGACTTCTCGCAGCGCCACCGCCAGGCGTGTCCAGTCCGCCTCGCGCCCCGGCAGGCCGAAGCGCAGGCTGGGCGGATCGTCGAAGCGGCGCACGAGGAGGCCACGCCGGGCGAGCCGCTCCGCGATCGCCGCCGCGCTGGGGGTCTTCACCCACTGGAACAGCACCGTGCCGCCGCCGGGCTCCAGGCCATGTTCGTCGAGCAAGCACGCCAACCGTTCGCCGGCAGTTGCCAGACGCCGCCGAGCCGCGTCCTGCCAGGCGGTATCCGCCAATGCCTGTCGCGCCAGCCAGCGCGACGGGCCTGATACCGTCCACGGCCCCAAAGTTTCCTGCAAGCGAATGAGGATGCGCTCTCCGGCCAGCACAAAACCGATGCGCGCCCCCGGCAGGCCGAAGAACTTGCCCAGGCCGCGCAGGACGATGAGACCGTCGCGCGCGCAGTACGGGGCGAGGCTGGCCTGCGGCGTGGCATCGAGAAAGGCTTCGTCCACCACCAGCCAGCCGCCGCGCGCGGCCAGGCGCGCATGCCAGCCAAGCAAGTCGGATATCGAGTAGCACTCACCGGTAGGGTTGTTGGGGTGAATCAGCACCAGAGTGTCCAAACCCTCCACACTCCGGTCCGCTGTCCAGGGCACGACCTCGTGTCCGGCCCGCCGCCAGGCCTGGGCGTGTTCGGCATAGGCCGGATGCGGAATGCCAACCCGTCCCGGCGGGCGCAGAACCGGCAGGGCCTGAATGGCGGCCTGTGACCCGGCCACCGGCAAGGCGCTGGGCGCGCCGTAGGCGCGGCAGGCCGTTTCCGCCAGGCCGTCGTCTTCCTCCGGCAGC
>JBBIIR010000298.1:0-3417 GCA_037446455.1 Hydrogenophilales bacterium
GCCCGAGATTCTCGAAGGCTCGACGGTGTACGCCCTGGACATGGGCGCGCTGCTCGCCGGCACCAAATACCGGGGGGATTTCGAACAGCGCATGAAGGCCGTCATCAAGCAACTGGCCGGCAACCCGAAGGCCATTCTGTTCATCGACGAAATCCATACCGTCATCGGCGCCGGCGCGGCCTCCGGCGGCACCCTGGACGCCTCCAATCTTTTGAAGCCGGCCCTGTCGGCCGGACAGTTGCGCTGCATCGGCGCCACGACCTATACCGAGTTTCGCGGCATCTTCGAGAAGGATCACGCCCTCTCCCGCCGTTTCCAGAAGATCGACGTGAAGGAACCCTCCGTCGAAGAGACCGTGCAGATTCTCAAGGGCCTGAAATCCCGTTTCGAGTCGCACCACGGCGTCAAATACACGCAGGGCGCCCTGTCCACCGCGGCCGAACTGTCAGCGCGCTACATCAACGACCGTCACCTGCCGGACAAGGCCATCGACGTCATCGACGAGGCCGGCGCCGCCCAGCGCATCCAGCCGAAGTCCAAGCAGAAGAAGGTCATCACGCCCAAGGAGATCGAGGACATCGTCGCCAAGATCGCCCGCGTGCCGGCGAAGACCGTCGCCAACGACGAGCGCAACGCCCTGAAGAGCCTGGACCGCGACCTGAAGGCCGTGGTGTTCGGCCAGGACAAGGCCATCGACGCCCTCTCCGCGGCCATCAAGATGTCCCGCTCGGGCCTCGGCAATCCGGCCAAACCCATCGGTTCCTTCCTCTTCTCCGGCCCCACCGGCGTCGGCAAGACCGAGGTGGCGCGGCAACTCGCCTACACCCTGGGCGTCGAACTGATCCGCTTCGACATGTCGGAGTACATGGAGCGCCACGCGGTCTCCCGCCTCATCGGCGCGCCGCCCGGCTACGTCGGCTTCGAGCAGGGCGGCCTGCTCACCGAGGCCATCACCAAGAACCCCTACGCGGTGCTGCTGCTGGACGAGATCGAGAAGGCCCACCCGGACATCTTCAACGTCCTGCTGCAGGTCATGGACCACGGCACCCTGACCGACAACAACGGGCGCAAGGCCGACTTCCGCAACGTGGTCATCATCATGACCACCAACGCCGGCGCCGAGGCCATGAACAAGACCGGCATCGGCTTCACCCTGGCCTCCAAGGCCGGCGACGAGATGGCGGAGATCAAGCGTCTGTTCACGCCGGAATTCCGCAACCGGCTGGACGCCACCATTTCCTTCGCCTCGCTTACCGAGGAAATCATCCTGCGCGTGGTCGACAAGTTCCTCATGCAACTGGAGGAACAACTTCACGCCAAGAAAGTGGAAGCCCACTTCACCGACGCCTTGCGCGCCTGGCTGGCGAAGAAGGGCTTCGATCCCCTGATGGGTGCGCGGCCCATGTCGAGGTTGATCCAGGACAGCCTCCGCAAAGCCCTGGCCGACGAGCTGTTGTTCGGCCGCCTGAGCGAGGGGGGCGAGGTCACGGTGGACGTCGACGAAGACGGGACCCTCCGCCTGCAGTTCAGCTCTGAACTCGAACCCGCCTGATGCGGCGGGCGCGCGCAAAACGGGCACATCAGTGCCCGTTTTGCGTTTCAGGCGGCGGCCCGGAACAAGCTGAAGAAATTCGCGGTGGTGGCGGCCTCCACCGCTTCCAGCGAAATCCCGCGCAAGCGGGCGATTTCCTCGGCCACGTGGCGCACGTAGGCGGGCTCGTTGCGCTGGCCGCGATGCGGCACCGGGGCGAGGTAGGGCGCGTCGGTCTCGATCAGCAGGCGGTCCAGCGGCACCCGCCGGGCCACCTCCTTCAACTCCAGCGCATTCTTGAAACTGACGATGCCGGAGAAGGAAACGAAGAACCCCATGTCCAGGGCGGCTTGCGCCACCTCCCAGGATTCGGTGAAACAGTGCATGACTCCGCCGGCCTGGTCCGCGCCCTCCTCTTGCATGATGGCCAGGGTGTCGGCGGCGGCATTGCGGGTATGGATGATGAGCGGCTTGCCGGCCCGGCGGGCGGCGCGGATATGGACCCGGAAGCGTTGCCGCTGCCAGTCCACGGCATCCCGCCGCATGCGGTAGTAATCCAGGCCGGTTTCGCCGATGGCCACCACCTTGGGCAGGCCGGCGAGTTCCACCAGTTCGTCGACGCCGGGCTCGCGGCCCTCGTCATGGTCGGGATGCACGCCCACCGAGGCGAACAGGTTGCCATGCGCACGGGCCAGGTCCAGCACCCGTGGCAGGTTCTCCAGGTTCACGGCCACGCACAGGGCATGCCCCACGCCGGCCTCGGCCATGCGCGCCAGCAGAGGCTCCACCCCTTCCTGAAAATCGGGGAAATCGATGTGGCAGTGAGAATCGACGAACATTCTTTTATCCTTGATTCCTCGGTTGAACACGTCCGCAGGCGCAAACGTCGGCAACCTTGCGGAATTTCGAAGATCAATGAGCGGTCAACCGTGGAATCAAGGTTTATTAAGCCGGTCACTGCTGTCCTGTTAAACCGCGAACAGATTCAATTGGTTGTTGATGGTGCTGTTGTCGGAACTGGAATTGCTGCCCGGAAAGGCTTGCTGCAAGGGCATCTTCTCGAACAGGGTGACCGACAAGATCTGTAGCAAAGTGTAGCGCGAGGCGTCGAGGTTGAGGCGCTTCTTGACGATGGCGACGAGGACGTAGACCGACACCGGTGTCTTGACCGCATTCTCTGACGTACCAAAGAAACGCTTGATACGAAGATGCTGCTTGATCCACTTGAAGAACAACTCCACCTGCCAGCGGTTCTTGTAGAGCGCGCAGAGGGTGGCGGCTGGCAAGGTCATCTGATGGGTGAGGAAGACCAGCGTCTTGCCGGTCTCGGGGTCCTCGAAGCCAACCCGGCGCGGATGCGCGGGGTAGTCCTGCTTCGTGTGGAAGCCGTCGAGGCCGCCTTCGCCTGGGCGCAGGCCCGCTCGGCGAGCGGTCTCGTGTTCCTGGAAAACGACTTGCGGGCGCACGCCAACCCCACCCGCATGGAAAGGATCCGGGAGGCGGCCGCGGATCTGGCCGCCAGGCTTGCCTCCCGCTGCCCGGCCTGCGGCGCGCCGGGCTTCTGGCTCGTCGAGCGCATCGCCGGCCTGCCCTGTGTCGATTGCGGGGCGCCCACGCGCGAGACCCGCGCCGAGGTGCACGGCTGCGTCAAATGCGACAACCGCGCCACGCGCGAGCGCACCGAACCCCGGCATGCCGACCCGGGCCGCTGCGATTTCTGCAACCCTTGACCGAGATCATGACCCCGACGCGACTCACCTTGACCCGACCCGACGACTGGCACCTGCACCTGCGCGACGGCGCCGCGCTGGCCGCGGTGCTGCCCGACACGGCGCGCCGTTTCGCGCGCGCGATGGTGATGCCCAACCTCGATCCGCCGATCCGCA
>JBBIIR010000299.1:0-3415 GCA_037446455.1 Hydrogenophilales bacterium
GTAGTAGGCGCTGGACAGCAGGAAGCCTTTCACCTCGCCGCGGCCGTAGTTGAAGATGTGGGTGCCCCAGTCCTGGTGCACGCCCAGGCGCGGATCCTCGTGCTCGTAGAGGGCGGTGCCGTCGAAACGGGCGAGGGCCCAGGCGTCCATGGGGAAGTGGCCCGGCACCCAGTCCAGCAGCACGCCGATGCCGGCCTGGTGGCATACGTCGACGAAGTATCGGAAATCGTCGGCGGAACCGAAGCGCGAGGAGGGCGCGAAGTAACCGGTGGTCTGATAGCCCCAGGATTCGTCCAGGGGATGTTCGGTGACGGGCATCAGTTCAAGGTGGGTATAGCCGAGGTCCGTCAGATAGGGCACCAGGGCGTCCGCCAGTTCGCGCCAGTTGTAGAAGCGGCCGTCGGGGTGGCGGCGCCAGGAACCGGCATGGATTTCGTAGAGGTTCATCGGCGCGTGCAGCCAGTCCCGCGTCGCGCGCGCCTGCAACCAGCCGGCGTCGCCCCAGGCGTGGCGGGAAGGCGCCGGCACCACGGCGGCGGTGCCCGGACGCAGCTCGAAGCTCTGCGCGAAGGGATCGGCCTTCACCATCACCTCGCCGCTGGCCCGGTTGCGGATTTCGAACTTGTAGAGGTCGCCCGGGATCAGGCCGGGAATGAACAGTTCCCAGATGCCGGAGCCGCCGCGCACGCGCATGGCGTGCATGCGCCCGTCCCAGTTGTTGAAGCCGCCGACCACCGAGACCCGCTCGGCGTTCGGCGCCCACACCGCGAAACGCACGCCGTCGACGCCGTCCACCTGCGTGTGCCGGGCGCCCAGGCTGCGCCAGGCCTCGAGCAGCCGGCCTTCGTTGAACAGGTGGATTTCCTGGTCCGACAACAGCGGGCCGAAGGCGTAGGGATCGGTGATTTCGAACCCCCGCCCGCCGGCCTCGATCGCCAGGCGCCAGGGCCGGTCCGGCACCAGGGCGCCGCGCCACTCGAAGAGGCCGCGCCCGTCGACCAGGCTCAGCTCGGCGGGACCCTGCGGCAGCAGGAGCGAGACCCGCTCGGCGTCGGGACGGAACACCCGCAACACCCATCCCTCGGGGTCCGGATGCAGACCCAGCAGGGCGAAGGGGTCGTGGTGGCGGGCGGTGAGGAGGCGTTCGACGGAATGGCGCATGTGGGGTCACTCGTATGGGCTCCGAAGTGGAGTGGCGCGCGAAGGGCGCGACCGGGAGCATGTTTTTCGAAGCTGTTTGCCTGGGATCATACCCGCATGCATCCCGCTGAAACAGGTTCTCAGGATAGGCACATCGGCTATGATTTTATTAACGGATGCGACGATATGCCCAGGGAACCGCTGCAACATTGATGTGTCGTCATTCCGGCTTAGCGTGAAAGTCGCACGGCGACTTCTCGAAGCTCCCCTCTCCCGCGGGCGGGAGAGGGGCTGGGGGTGAGGGAAACGGGCATGACTTTCATGCTTCGGGGCGTCTTCTCAAAGTCATGTCCGTTAGGCCGAAAGCCAGCGAAATCAACGCGCTGGGCCCGTGTTTCCCTCCCCGATGGGGAACGAGCGCGGGGTTGCGATGGATTCGGCGCTGCCCGAAGCGAATGACTGAGAGAGGAAAATGAACGTGCAAAAAGAGTATCCGCGTTTCGTCAGCCTGCTGACCAAAAACACCGTCGCCTTGATCCTCGCCGGCGGCCGCGGCAGCCGTCTGAAGCAGTTGACCGATTGGCGGGCCAAGCCCGGGGTGCCCTTCGGCGGCAAGTTCCGCATCATCGATTTTCCGCTGTCCAACTGCATGAATTCCGGCATCCGCCGCATCGGCGTCATCACCCAATACAAGTCGCATTCGCTGATCAAGCACATCCAGCGCGGCTGGGGTTTCCTGCGCGGCGAATTCAACGAGTTCGTCGACCTGCTGCCGGCGCAGCAGCGGGTGGCGGAGGAAACCTGGTACAAGGGCACCGCCGACGCGATCTACCAGAACCTCGACATCCTGCGCGTGTACAAGCCGGAATACGTGCTGGTGCTGGCCGGCGACCACATCTACAAGATGGATTACGGCGAGATGATCGCCACCCACGTGCGCCACGAGGCCGACATGACCGTGGCCTGCATCGAGGTGCCGGTGAAGGAGGCCAGCGCTTTCGGGGTCATGGCCACCAACGACGAGGGCCGCGTGGTCTCCTTCGCGGAGAAACCCGAGAACCCGGCGCCCATGCCCGGCAACCCGGACGTCGCGCTGTGTTCCATGGGCATCTACGTGTTCAACGCCGCCTTCCTGTTCGAGCAGCTGGTGCGCGACGCCGACGACTCCCACTCCGAGCACGACTTCGGCAAGAACATCATTCCCCACCTCATCCATACCGGCTATCGGGTCTACGCCCACAGCTTCGCCGACAGTTGCGTGCACGGCGAGAACGAGCCCGTCTACTGGCGCGACGTGGGGACCGTGGACGCTTACTGGGAAGCCAACCTGGACCTGGCGCGCATCACCCCGGAACTCAATCTGTACGACAAGGACTGGCCGATCTGGACCTATCAGGAGCAGTTGCCGCCGGCCAAGTTCGTCTTCGACGAGGATCATCGTCGAGGCAAGGCGGTGGATTCCATGGTGTCCGGCGGCTGCATCATCAGCGGCGCCACGGTGCGCCGTTCCGTGCTGTTCTCCAACGTGCACGTGCGCGAGGGCGCTTATCTCGAGGAAGCCGTGGTGCTGCCGGACGTGCGCATCGGCGAGGGCGCCATCCTCAAGCGGGTGGTCATCGACAAGGGCTGCACGATCCCGCCGGGCATGAGCATCGGCGTCAACCGCGCCGACGACGAGAAGTTCTTCCACGTGACGGGGCAGGGCGTCACCCTGGTGACGCCGGAAATGCTGGGGCAGGCATGCCACCACTTCCGGTGAGGCGTGAGGCGTGAGGCGTGAGGCGTGAGGCGTGAGGCGTGAGGGTTTGGGAGTGAGGGGGAGGCGGTAGAATCACGGGCAATGCCCAAACCCCGACTCCCATGCTCCACCTCGTTCTCTGCTGGCATTTCCACCAGCCCGATTACCGCGACGCCGACGGGCGTTACCAACTGCCCTGGACCTACCTGCACGCGGTCAAGGACTATGCCGACATGGCGGCCCATCTGGAGGCCGCGCCCAACCTGGCCTGCGTGGTCAATTTCGTGCCGACGCTGACGGCCCAGTTGCTGGACTATGCCGACCAGTTCGCCACGGGCGAAGTGCGTGATCCCCTGTTGGCCCGGCTGCTGGATCCCTTGCTGGATGACCTCGCGTCGGCCGCGAAGCGCAACCTGGTGGAGCAGTGCTTCAAGGTCAACCATCCCACCATGCTGGAGCCCTTCCCCGCCTACCGGCGCCTCTACACCCTGTGGAAGACCGTCGAGGCAAGCGGCGAGGCGGGACTGAGCTATCTAT
>JBBIIR010000300.1:0-3402 GCA_037446455.1 Hydrogenophilales bacterium
CGCCTGCAGGGCCGGGAGGATGCCCCCCGCGGCGGCGATGTGGTTCTCCTTGATGAGGATGCCGTCATACAGACCGATGCGCTGGTTCTCGCCGCCGCCGCATTTCACCGCGTACTTCAGGGCCAGGCGCAGGCCCGGCAGGGTCTTGCGGGTGTCATAGATCTTCGCCCGGGTGCCGGCGATGGCGTCCACGTAGCGGCGGGTCTCGGTCGCCACGGCGGACAGGGTTTGCAGGAAGTTCAGCGCCGGGCGCTCGGCGGTGAGCAGGGCGCGGGCCGGGCCTTCGATCTCGCACAGGGTCTGGCCGGCGTGGACGCGGTCGCCGTCGGCGGCATGCCAGGTGATTTTCGCCTCCGGGTCGAGGGTGTGGAAGCAGGCCTCGAACCAGGCCGTGCCGCAGAGGACCGCGTCTTCCCGGGTCAGGACTCGAGCTTGCCCGACGGTGGCTGCGGGGATGAGCTGGGCCGTGAGGTCGCCGGTTCCTACGTCTTCTTCCAGGGCAGTGCGGACGCTGGCAAGAAGGGCCGCTTCCAAGGCTGCGTTCATGCCGGCAATTCCAGAAAGAGCCCGGCCCGGCGCGCGGCCTGGCGCAGGCCGCCATCCAGGCACGCCACAGGGATGCCTCGACGCAGGGCAACTTCCAGATAGGTGGCGTCGTAAGCTGAAATGCCATAGGTCCGCGCCAGTTGGAATAAATTCGACGGCGCCGGCGTATCCCGGTCCACCTGCAAGCCCAGGGCCTCGACGCGGGCTGCGACGCCTTCGGCCAGATCGGCTGTCAGAAGCTTGCGGCGTTCCAGCTTGAGGAACACGTTGGCGAACTCAGACAGCCAGAGACCGGGCGCCACGCCTTGGCGGCTGGCCAGCAGATCGAGGGCCGCTTCGCTATAGACCGTGCTTTCATCCGGCAGGAACCAGCGGGCGGCTACCGAGCAATCCACCACGAAACTCACGGCCTGTCCTCGTCGATGAGGGCTTCCACATCGACGGGGCCGGTATGGCAGGCCTTGCGGAATCCGCGAATATCGTCCAGGGCGGCCTGCCGGTCCTGAAGCGCCCGGACCGGCGGTATCAGCATGGCCGCCGCCTGTCCATGGCGCGTGATGAGCACGCTTTCGCCCTCGGAGACCTTGTCGAGCAGACTGGCAAGCTTGGCCTTGGCTTCAAATGCGCCTACGGTAAGCATGGGAAACCCCTTTAATCTGGTTAACCAGATTGTAGACCTCGCCTGCATCGTGCGCACCGCTTGAAAACCCCGCCGCCTTCCCCATTTGGGAGGCAATCATCCGAATTGGGAGCAACCATGCGCTTCGACAAACTCACCACGCCGTTCCAGTCCGCCATCCAGGACGCGCAAAGCCTGGCCCTGGGCAACGACAACGCCTACATCGAGCCGGTGCATCTGCTCGCCGCCCTGATCAACCAGGAAGGCGGTTCCGCCCGGCCCATCCTGCAGAAGGCGGGCGCGCGCCTGCCGTCGCTGGTGGCCGCCCTGCAGAACGCCATGAACCGGCTGCCCAAGGTGGAGGGCACGGGGGGCGAGATGCAGCCCTCCAAGGAACTCGTCAACCTGTTCAACCTGACCGACAAGGAAGCGAGCAAGCGGGGCGACCAGTACATCGCCAGCGAACTTTTCCTGCTGGCGGCGGTGGACGACAAGGGCGAGGCGGGCCGCCTACTCAAGGAGAACGGCGCCACCCGCAAGGCCCTGGAAGCGGCCATCAGCGAAGTGCGCGGCGGCGAGGCCGTCGATACGCAGGAATCCGAAGGCCAGCGCCAGGCCCTGGCCAAGTACACCCTGGACCTGACCGACCGCGCCCGCCAGGGCAAGCTGGACCCGGTCATCGGCCGCGACGACGAAATCCGCCGCGCCATCCAGGTCTTGCAGCGGCGCACCAAGAACAACCCGGTGCTGATCGGCGAGCCCGGCGTCGGCAAGACCGCCATCGTCGAGGGCCTGGCCCAGCGCATCGTCAACGGCGAGGTGCCCGAGACCTTGAAGGGCAAGCGTGTGCTGGTGCTGGACATGGCCGGCCTGCTGGCGGGCGCCAAGTATCGCGGCGAGTTCGAGGAGCGGCTGAAGGCCGTATTGAAGGAAGTCAGCCAGGACGAGGGCCGCATCATCCTGTTCATCGACGAGCTGCACACCATGGTGGGGGCCGGCAAGGCGGAAGGCGCCATCGATGCCGGCAACATGCTCAAGCCCGCCCTGGCCCGCGGCGAGCTGCACTGCATCGGCGCCACCACCCTGGACGAATACCGCAAATACATCGAGAAGGACGCCGCCCTGGAGCGCCGCTTCCAGAAGGTGCTGGTGGACGAGCCCAGCGTGGAAGCCACCATCGCCATCCTGCGCGGCCTGCAGGAGAAGTACGAGCTGCACCACGGCGTGGACATCACCGACCCGGCCATCGTCGCCGCGGCGGAACTCAGCCACCGCTACATCACCGACCGCTTCCTGCCGGACAAGGCCATCGATCTCATTGACGAGGCCGCCAGCCGCATCAAGATGGAGATCGACTCCAAGCCCGAGGTCATGGACAAGCTGGACCGGCGCCTCATCCAGCTCAAGATCGAGCGGGAAGCCGTGAAGCGGGAGAAGGACGAGGCCAGCAAGAAGCGCCTGTCCCTGATCGAGGACGAAATCCGCAAGCTGGAGAAGGAATACGCCGACCTGGAGGAAGTCTGGAAGGCCGAGAAGGCCACGGTCCAGGGTAGCGCCCACGTGAAGGAGGAGATCGACCAGTTGCGCGCCCAGATGGCCGACCTGCAGCGCAAGGGCCAGTTCGACAAGGTGGCCGAGATCCAGTACGGCAAGCTACCCGCCCTGGAAGCCCGCCTGAAACAAGCCGAGGCGGGGGAGGGCAAGTCCGAATTCAAGCTCCTGCGCACCCAGGTGGGGGCCGAGGAGATCGCCGAGGTCGTCAGCCGCGCCACCGGCATACCCGTGTCCAAGCTGGTCCAGGGCGAGCGCGACAAGCTGCTGGCCATGGAGGAGCGCATCCACCAGCGCGTGGTGGGCCAGGACGAGGCCGTGCGTCTGGTGTCCGACGCCATCCGCCGCTCCCGCGCCGGCCTGTCCGATCCCAACCGGCCCTATGGTTCATTCCTCTTCCTGGGCCCCACCGGCGTGGGCAAGACCGAGCTGTGCAAGGCCCTGGCCGAGTTCCTGTTCGACAGCCAGGACCATCTCATCCGGGTGGATATGAGCGAGTTCATGGAGAAGCACTCGGTGGCCCGCCTCATCGGCGCGCCCCCCGGCTACGTCGGCTACGAAGAGGGCGGCTACCTGACCGAAGCGGTGCGCCGCAAGCCCTACAGCGTCATCCTGCTGGACGAGGTGGAGAAGGCCCACCCGGACGTGTTCAACGTGCTCCTGCAGGTGCTGGACGACGGCCGCAT
>JBBIIR010000301.1:0-3396 GCA_037446455.1 Hydrogenophilales bacterium
GCCGACGCCGAAGGGCAGCGACAGCGCCGCCTCCAGGAAGCCGAGCCGCTGCAGCGGCGAACTGGTGCCGCCATCGCGTTCGAGGAAGCGGTAGCCCAGTTTCTCGCGCGCCAGCAGGTCGCCCAGCCGTCCGCGCTCGGCCAGCGCTTCGAGCAGGGGCGCATAGGAGTTGTAGGCGGTGTGGGCGCCGAGTTCCAGCCAGAAATCGGCTTGCGGTCGCCAGGTGTGGATGCAGCCGCCCAGGCGTTCGGAGGCTTCCAGCAGCAGCACGCGGCGACCGGCGCCGGCCAGACGGGAAGCGCTCACCAGGCCGCTGGCGCCGCCGCCGATGACGATGCAGTCGTAGGGTTGCATGGCGGCTACCTTACCGCTCCCGCTCGTCCGCTGGCAATGTATGCTGTGTCTCGGCGTCGCCGCGCGGCGCGGCGCAACTATCACGCGCCTGCTCTCTCCAACCGCCAGCCCAAAGCAGAAGCCCCCCATGAAAACCGCATTCGCCGGCTTGATCGCCCTTTTCCTGCTCACCGCCTGCGCCACGCCGAACCTGCCGCCGGGCCAGGCCAGCCTGAAGCTGCGCCAGCCTCTCGTCATCCCCGCCGACTCCGCCAGCGTGCGCCTGCAATACGGCCGGGTGGTGGCCTTCAACGCGGTGCGGGAACAGGATCCGTTCTGCATCTTCGTGATCAACACCGTTTCCGAACGCGAGCAAACCGTGCAACCCGGCACTTTCGCCGTCACCTCCATCACCCGCGCCGTCGAGCCGGTGGCCACGCTGCCGGCCTATCCAGAGTTCCGGGTCATGCGGGCCAGCATGGGGTATGGCGGCGGCGGCCGCCCCACCCTGCTCTATTACAAAACCCTCTTCCGCCTGCACGACGCGACCCAGCCGGTGCGCGCGCTGCAATGCATGAGCAACCAGATGGCTTCCGGCAGCCCCTTCCTGCGCCACCTCACCCCGGCGGAAATCCGCCAGGCCCTGGGGCCGCTGTTCACCCTGGAGCTGCCGATCTGACGGGGTTCGCGTGCGGCCGCGCTTCCGCCGGTACAATGCGCCGTGAGTCCTTAACGAAAATCGCGCAAGCGATTCTTGAAGCTCCCCTCTCCCGCTCGCGGGAGAGGGGCTGGGGGTGAGGGAAACGGGCATGACTTTCATACTCAGTGGTGTCATACAAAGTCGTGCCCGTTAGCATTGGAAACATCATGAGCAACATCGACTATCTGGCCATCACCGCCAGCGGCGAAGATCAGGTCGGCCTGGTGCAGCGCTTCACCAGCCGCATCGCCGAGGCGGGCTGCAACATCGAGGAATCGCGCATGGCGGTGCTGGGCGGCCAGTTCGCCATCCTCATGCTCATCTCCGGTCCCTGGAACGCCCTCTCCAAGCTGGAGGACCGGCTCGACGGCGTCGGCGAGGAACTCGGCCTGGCCATCCTGCGCAAGCGCACCAAGCCGGCGGAGCGGAAGACGCCGCTGGTGCCCTACCGGGTCAACGTGGTGGCCATGGACCACCCGGGCATTGTGCACAGCCTGGCGGATTTCTTCGCCCGACAGGGCATCAACATCGAGGAACTGTCCACCGAGACCTACCCGGCGCCGCACACCGGCACGCCCATGTTCTCGGTGAACATCACCATCGGCGTGCCCGCCGACATGCACCTGCCCACGCTGCGCGGCGATTTCTTCGACTACTGCGACAACCTCAACCTCGACGCGGTGATGGAACCGGCGCGCGGATGAAGACGCCGCCGGGCCGGGCGCGCTATCCCGAGGACGAAAAGCGGCTGCCCTGGTTGCCGCTGCTGTTGGAAATCCAGCATCTCACCGACCAGGGCGTGGCCGCCGCGATGCGGGCGGACGGCCGCCGCCTGGCCTGCGCGCGCGGTTGCGCGGCGTGCTGCCGCAGCCATGTCGACATCCCCGTGTATCCCCTGGAACTGATGGGCATCGCCTGGTTCGCGCGCGAGCGCCTGACCGGCGAGACGCGCGCCATCCTGCGGCGCCAGTTGCAGGCGCATCGCGAGCTCGGCGCCTGCCCGTTCCTGGTCGACGAGGCCTGCGCCATCCACCCCCTGCGTCCCATGGCCTGCCGCCAGTTCAACGTCTTCAACAAGGTCTGCGCCGCGGGCGAGGACGCCTACCACACGCGGCGCGGCGACGTCATGCGGCCCGACCGCAAGAGCAAGGACCTGGCCCTGCGCGAAATGCTGCGCCACCACGGCATCCAGGATGGCCGCGAGCGCCGGCGCCTGGTGGAAAGCGGCGAGGCGCACCGGTTGGCGCAGAGCCTGCGGCGGATCCGCTGGGAGAACCTGGCGGCGCACATGGCGCCGGCGGACTGATGCGCCGGCTCGCCACCCTGATTTGCCTCGCAGTGCTCGCCGCCGCGGCGCGGGCCGACAGCGGCCCCGACTTCTCCGCCTGGCTGCAAGAGCTGGAGCGCGACGCCCAGGCGCGCGGCATCTCCGCCGCCACCTTCGCGGCCGCCCTGGGCGAGGCGCAGCCGATTCCGCGCGTGCTGGAACTGGACCGCCGGCAGCCGGAATTCGCCCAGACCTTCTGGAACTACCTGGATGCCCGCCTGACCGACAAACAGGCGGACCAGGGCCGCGACCTGCTTTGGACCCACCGCAAGCTGCTCGCCGGCATCCGCGACCGGCATGGCATACCGCCGGCGGTGCTGGTCGCCCTGTGGGGCATGGAAACGCGCTACGGCGCCCACACCGGCGGCTTTCCCATTCCCGCCGCCCTCGCCACCCTGGCGCACGACGGCCGCCGCGCCGCCTTTTTCCGCGAGGAACTGCTCAACGCCCTGCGCATCCTGGAGGATGGCCACATCGCCGCCGCCGACATGAAAGGGTCCTGGGCGGGCGCCATGGGGCAAATGCAGTTCATGCCTTCCACCTTCCTGGCCTACGCGGTGGACGCCGATGGCGACGGGCGCAAGGATTTGTGGCGCTCCCTGCCCGACGCCTTCGAATCGGCCGCCGGCTACCTGGGCGCCCTGGGCTGGCGCGCGGACGAGTTGTGGGGGCGGGAGGTGCGCCTGCCCGCGGGCTTCGATCATGCCCTCGCCCACCTGGAGCACAAGCTGCCGGTACACCGCTGGTCCGCCCTGGGCGTCACCACCGCCGAGGGCAAGCCTCTGCCCCGGTCGGACATGGCGGGCGCCATCCTGCTGCCGCAGGGCCACGCCGGGCCGGCTTTTCTGGTCTACCGCAACTTCGAGGTGATCCTGGCCTGGAACCGCTCGGTGCATTACGCCCTCAGCGTCACCCTGCTGGCCGACCGCCTGCGCGGCATCGAGGGTCCCCGGCTCGGCCGCGGCGCCGACAACCGCGCGCTGAGCCGCGAGGAAATCCTCGAATTACAGAGCCTGCTGCTGCGCCTGGGACACGA
>JBBIIR010000302.1:0-3393 GCA_037446455.1 Hydrogenophilales bacterium
GGTGAGGGGAGCGGGCTGGGCAGCCTTGGTCAGCATCGCCCGCCCGGATGCATGAATTTCCATGGAGCCGGAAATGCGGCTGCCGTCGGGGCGGCGGTAATCGTAGTCACCCGTGAGGAAGTCCAGTGCCGGGTCGCGCGCGATGCAGTCCGCGTGCCATTTCAGGCGATCCGGGTAGTACCAGTCGTCGGCGTCCAGGAAGGCCAGCCAGTCGCCGCTGGCGGCCTGGGCGCCGGCGTTGCGGGCGGCGGAGACGCCGGCATTGTCCTGGCGCAGGGTGCGCACCCGTTCGCCGTAGCCCGCGACGATGGCGGCGGTGGCATCGGTGGAGCCGTCGTCGACGACGATGATTTCCTCGGCCGGCCAGGTTTGCGCCAGCACCGAGTCGATGGCGCGGGCGATGAACGCCGCCGCGTTGTAGGCGGGGAGGATGACGGAGAAGCGGGGCGGGTTCATGTCGCCTGCTCCTTCGTCCGCGGCGTACAGCGGGCAAGCGCCCATTCCAGTCCGGTGAGGCGGGCGAGGCGGGCAAAACGCGGGACTTCCCGCATGCGCGCTTGCCAGGCGGTCAGGCGACGACCCAGGTGGGGCAAGGATCTGTCGCCGGATGCGCGGTAGTGTTCGGCCAGTTCGGCGGGACTGACGAAGCGCAAGCCGGGGGATTCGGCGAGGGCGCGGCGCAGCAGGGCATCGAGTTCCGCGAGGGCTGTTTCCGCGCCGGCTGCGGTGAAGTTGCAGCGATGGGTTTCCAGCAGGCAGGGCCGGCCCTGCGCGGTTTTTTCGGCGAGGGCTTGCAGGCCTCGTTCGGCGCGGTGTCCGCGCGCGGGCTCGAAATAGCGGTCGCGAACCAGGTAGCGGATGTCGCCCAGTCCGCGCTGGCCGTTGTGGATCGGCGTGGCGGCGCAATCGGGCCGGCCCTGGGCGTCGCGTCCGCCGCAGGGGCGGCCCGGGGTGACGAGGACGCGCACGCCTTGGGCGGCCCAGGCGGCCTCCACCTCGGGAGTCCAGACGAAGGTTGGGGGGACCACCACCTCGGGCGCGACGCCGAAGACCTGCCGGTGGAAAGCGACTTCCTCGGCGACGGCGGCGCGGATTTGTTGCGCCGGAAGGGGACGCGAGGGCAGGACGCTGGCGTCCACCCAGCGCGATTGCAGCGGGCTGGGCAGGGCTTCGGTTTCCTGATGGGGGCCGGCGAGGATCCAGGCGAGCACTTGCGGGTCCGCCTGGCCGGCGCGCATGAGGGTTTCCGGCCAGTAATGGGCCATGCCATGCAGTTGCGGGACGAAGACGCCGGCCGCGATGCCTTCGCGGATGGCGGCGAGGATGTCGGCGTAGGCGGGGGCGGTGAGGGGGAGGGGGTGATAGGTGAGGGGAAACCCCGCCGCCCTGATCGCCTGGCTGTCCGGCAATGTCAGCGTCAGTCCCAGGGTCATCACCGGCGGCCGGCCGGAGGCGTCGCGATATTTCAGGAGGCATTCGGCCACGCGCCGGAGCGCGGCGGCATGCCGGGCCGGGCCGGGTCCCCAGTCGTCGCTCTCGATGATGAGCACGGGGTGTTCCAGCACCGGCTCCCGCCAGGCGGCCAGCGCGGGGCGGCGGAAGGCCAGCAGGAGCGGCAGCCAGAGGACGGGCGGCAGCAGGAGCGCGATCCCGGCCCAGTGCCAGGCCGACATCAGAGGTCGTATCCCATTTCCCGGGCCAGGGGCGCCAGCTTGTCCAGCACCCTTTCCACCCGTTCGCGGTTGCGGCCTTCCTTCCACTTGTCCAGCTTGATTTCGCCGAACACGTCGTAGGGCTTGGTCAGCACCGCGCGGCAGTGGGCCTCGACGCCGGCGCTGAAGTCCAGGCCGCAGCCCGCATAGATTTGACGGTAGCCGGCCACCGGGTCGCGCACCAGATCCTCGTAGAACACTTCCACCCACTGCGCGGCCGGGACGTGGGGGCGGGCATCGAGGATGGCGCGGTTGATGGCCTGGTACTGGAAGGCGGCCACGTCCTCGATGGGGGCGTTCAGATAATCGCGCCAGCCCTCGGCCAGGAAGAAGCACCAGCGGGTGTAGCGGCCCTGGTCGATGGCGACCTGCTCGGGGAACCGCCCGGTCCAGGTCGAGTACTTGTCCGGCTTGCCCCAGCCTTCGATGAGGGAGTTGATGTTGTCGCCGGGGCCGCGCTTCACATAGACGAACACCGCGTCCGGGAACAGGGCATGCAGATACGGCACGCAGAGGCCGTTCTGGTTGTTCTTGTCGACCCAGCGGCGGCGACCGGTCCAACTGTAGAAATAGCGGGCGACCTGGTCGCGCTCGCGCGGGCTGGCGTCGGTCGCGTCGAGGGCGTGGGTGTTCCAGCCCTTGTCCTCCACCGGGTGCAGCGCCACCCAGAAGTCGTGGGTCTCCCGTTGCAGGGTGCCCAGTTGCGGCGATTCGGAAAGCGTCTTGTAGACCACGGTGGTGCCGGCGCGGGAGCAGCCGATCACGATCACCGGCCGTTCGGCGGGCGGGCGGGCGAGATCCCAGCAGACGCCGCGCAGGGCGCGCCGCAGGCCGCGGCCATGGTGACGCAGGGTCTTGTCGATCTTGGTGAGCAGTTCCGCCATGGCGATTTCCGTGGCCGCGGGCTCAAAGGCCCTCTTGATTAGCCATCAAACTCAGCCAGCCGTGAGAACCGTCATTCCGGGGCCGCGAAGCGGAACCCGGAATCCAGTAAAAACGCCAAAAAAACCTCTGGATTCCGGGTTCTGCCCTGCCGGGCAGCCCCGGAATGACGTGCTGAACTTTGCGGCTATTCATGAATATCCTTTGCTTCCAGCCATTCCTCCAGCGTCAGCATGTTCCAGATCATGCGGCCGAAGTAGGTGGCGTGGCCGCTCATGTGCTCGTTGCGCAGGTGGTCGATGTAGGCGGGTTGCAGGATGCCGCGGCGTTTCAGGGCGTTGAGGCGGTCGTCGATGCGCTCCCGCAGCGGCGCGTATTCCCGCGCCCAGACGCCGAAGGGCAGGCCGAAGCCGTGCTTGCTCTTGTTGATGATCTCGTCCGGCAGGAAGCCCACCAGGGCCTTCTTCCAGAACCAGCGCAGGTAGCGGCCCTTCACCTTCCAGTCCGGCGGCACCTCGCCGGAGAATTCCACCAGGGCGTCGTCGAGCAGCGGGTAACGCACCTCGATGCCGGCGGCCTCGGTCATGCCGGCCACCTTGCGCAGGTCGTTGTCGGCCAGGGTGAACTTCAGGTCCAGGTGCAGCATGCGGTTGATGAAGGAGTCGGAATCGGCGCGGTCGTAGACCTCCTTGAGCAGGGCGCTGGGCTGATGGGCGTCCACGCCGGCGAGGAAGTCGGGATGGAACATCTCGGCGAGCGGCTGGCGGTAGATGAAGTTGTAGGACTCCATGCGCTCGGG
>JBBIIR010000303.1:0-3390 GCA_037446455.1 Hydrogenophilales bacterium
CTCAGCACGGGGTTGAAGCGCTGAAACGCCCGCATCACCGCCAGGGCTTGTTCGCGCAGCGCGGCCAGCGTGCCGGTCAGCTCTTCCGGGGCATAGAGATCGCGGCGCCGCATGAGGGCCGCGTCCACCTCCTCGTTGCTGGGCATGCCGTGGCCATCGGGCAGGCCGAGTTGTCGAGCGGCCTTGCGTTTCGCCAGGCCGTAGTCGCGCATACCGTGTTCCGCCAGAAAGCGCGCCGCGAGTTCGGCGATATGGGCGCGATCGCGCCTGGATCGGCCATCGCGGACCGGCATGCTTAACGTAATGAAAGTCGCACGGCGACTCTTGACGCTCCCCTCTCCCGCGGGCGGGGCGAGAGGGGAATTCGGAATGCACAGCATTCCGCCCTCGCAGCCGGCTGGCGAAGCATCGCCAGCCGTGGGGCGCGGAGCGGGGGTTGGGGGTGAGGGGGAACGGGCATGGCTTTCATATTCCGGGGCGTCTTCTCAAAGTCATGCCCGCTAGGGCAACGCGTCCAACGGATTGGCGGGCGGTCGGGCGCCCGGCGCGTATTCCTCGAAGAAGACTTCGGGCACGCCGCCCTGCTCCGCGGTCGAGGTTCCGGACCGCGCATCCACGTTGTGCTGCACCAGTCCGGCCGGCATGGCCTGGGGCATCTCCGGCGTGTCTTTCAGGACTTCGCCCATGTAGCGCACCCAGATCGGCAAGGCGGTGCCGCCGCCGGTCTCGCCGGCGCCCAGAGATCGGGGCTGCGCGTAGCCCATCCAGGCCACGGCGACGCGGGTGGCCTGGAAGCCGGCGAACCAGGCGTCGCGATGCTCGTTGGTGGTGCCGGTCTTGCCGGCGAGATCGCCGCGCCCAAGTTTGAGGGCGCCGGTGGCCGTGCCGCGGCGGATCACGTCCTGCATCAGGCTGGTGGTGAGATAGGCATTGCGCGGGTCGATGGCCGGGCTGCTGGGCGGCGGCGTGAAGCTCTCCAGGACGCGGCCATCCTTGTCGGTGACCTTCAGCAGATGCCAGGGCGTGACCCGCTGGCCGCCATTGGCGAACACCGCATAGGCGGCGGCCAGGGTGAGCGGGGTGACCTCGCCGGCACCCAAGGCCATGGTCATGTAAGGCGGAATGCGCGGCATGTCGAAGCCGAACTTGGCCACGTGCTCGTGCGCGTGTTGCACGCCGGCGGCCTGCAGCACGCGGATGGAAACCAGATTCTTCGATTTCGCCAGGGCGGCGCGCAGGGTCATGGGGCCTTCCATGGTGCCGTCGTAGTTTTTCGGTTCCCAATGCACGCCGCCGGTTTCCGCCGGATCCACGACGATGGGCGCGTCGTCGAACACGGTGGCCGGCGTGATGCCCCGCTCCAGGGCGGCGGAATAGATGAAGGGCTTGAAGCTGGAACCCGCCTGCCGCCAGGCCTGGGTAACGTGGTTGAACTGGCTGCGCTTGAAATCAAAGCCGCCGACCATGGCGCGGATCGCGCCATTCGCCGGGTCCAGGGCGATCAGGGCGACTTCCACCTGCGGCACGTAACTCAACTGCCAGGGCGCATCCGCCTCGGCGCGCGCGACGCGGACGATGCTGCCGCGCCCCAGGCGCTTGTCCTTGGCCTGTTTCGGCGAAATGAAACGCTCCGCGAACTTCAGTTCGCTGGCGCCCAGGTCGATGTCCTCGCCGCTGCGCAGGCGCACGCGCATACGTTTCTTGTCGAGGGACAGCACCACTCCCGGCAGCAGACCGTTGACTTCCTCGCGGTCGAGCAGGGCATTCTCGATGGCCTTGTCGGCCAGTTCGGCATCGTCGGGCAACTTGATCTGTCCCTCCGGCCCGACATAGCCGCGGCGGCGATGGAACTCCAGGATGCCCAGGCGCGCGCCGCTCACCGCCGCCTGCTGATCCACCCGGCGCAGGGTGGTGTAGACCTTCATGCCGCTGGAATAGATGCTTTCGCCGTACTTCTCGAACATGCGCTGGCGCACGAGTTCGGCCAAATGCGGGGCCTGTACCTCGTAGCTGAGGGGCGAGTACTTGAGCGACAGACGCTGCTCGCTAGCCTGCCGGTATTCGGCCTCGCCGATGTGGCCCAGACTGCGCATGCGCCCCAGCACATACAGTTGGCGGGTTTTCGCGCGGGCGGGATTGACCACCGGGTTGTAGGCCGAGGGCGCCTTGGGCAGTCCCGCGAGCATGGCCGCCTCCGCCAGGTTGATCTTGGCCAGCGGCTTGCCGAAATAGATCTGGGCGGCGGCGGCGAAACCATAGGCGCGCTGTCCCAGGTAGATATGGTTGAGATAGAGCTCGAAAATCTCGTCCTTGCTCAGCGTGTGCTCGATCTTGATGGCCAGCAGGGCCTCGTTGAGCTTGCGGGTGACGGTTTTCTCGCTGCTCAGATAGAAGTTGCGCGCCACCTGCATGGTGATGGTGGAGGCCCCCTCCTTGATCCGGCCGGATACCACGTTGGCCATGGCCGCGCGCAGGATGCCCAGGGTGTCGACGCCGCCGTGCTGGTAGAAACGTTCGTCCTCGGCGGCGAGGATGGCCTGGCGCAGGAACACGGGGGCTTCATTTATTTTCACCACCGCCCTACGCTCTTCGCCAAATTCGCCGATAAGAGCGCCATCCTCGGTCAGGATGCGCAGGGGTTGCTTCGGACGGTAGTCCTTCAGCGCCTCCAGGCTGGGGAGTCTGGGATAGATCATCGCCGCCGCCAGAGCCACCACGGCGGTGATGGAAATGACCAGACTGGCCAGGATGGCCATCAGAGTGAGCGACCAGCGGGGCATGTGGAGAACGCGATGAGTGGATTAACTGGAAAAAATGTTGTAGATATTAATGAGTTGTTGCTAGCATTTAATCCAGATTATTAAATAAACGCCCGGATGGGCCGGCACGGAAGGGGAAGTGGTTTGAGATTCGAGCTCTTTGGCCGAGGTTCAAGGCCGCTCATCGGGGTCGATGTTAGCTCATCGGCCGTGAAAATGCTTGAGCTGGCGGATAGCGGCGGCGGCATGCGCCGCGTCGAGCGCTATGCCGTGGTGCCCTTGCCGAAGGAAGCCGTGCAGGAAGGCGCCATCTCCAAGCCCGAGGCGGTCGAGGCCGCGCTGCGCGAGGCCTGGAAGAACCTGAATTCCAGAACCAGGGACATCGTCCTGGCCTTGCCGGCATCCTCGGTCATTACCAAGAAGATCATGCTTCCGGGCGCCGCCACCGAGGCCGAGATCGAAACGCAGATCAACGCCGAGGCGAACCAGGTCGCCTCCTTCCCGCTCGGCGACGTCAGCCTCGACTACCAGATCCTCGGGCCGAACGCGAAGAATCCCACCGAGAACGATGCCTTGCTGGTGTTGGCCCGGCGCGAACGCGTGGAAGAGCGGGTCGCCGCGGCGGAAGCCG
>JBBIIR010000304.1:0-3380 GCA_037446455.1 Hydrogenophilales bacterium
CCGCGCGCGCCGCGCAACGCATGCGACGCGTCCTGGAAGGCTATGATTCCGGCCAGCGATTCCGCGACGCGGTGAATCAGATGCTGGGCTGAACCCGCCCCCACGACCTTCCAGGAGCTCCCATGCGCGCCATCAACGCCAAGCAGATCGGCCTGTTCTTTCTCATGCTGGGCGTCATCACCGCCCTCGCCGTCGGCACCACCGCCCTAGTCCTGGGCGATCTGCCCCTCGGCGATTTCCGCGGCGTCGCGCTGACGGCCGCCGGCATCGTCTTCTTCTATCTCTACGCCTTCGCCGTCTATCGCCTGTTCCTGTGGTGCATGCCCCTGCGCGAAGGCGAACTGGCGGAAGGCTCGCGCGAGGAATTCGCCGCCCAGGTCAACATTCTTTTCTATCTCATGCTGTTCAACAGCCTCATCCGCACCCACTTCCTGCCCGTACCCCTCATGCGCCTGGTCTATCAGGCCCTGGGCACACGCATGGGCGCCAACACCTACAGCGCCGGCGTCATCCTCGACCCGCCGCTCACCGAACTGGGCGCCAATTGCATCATCGGCCACGACGCCGTGCTGTTCAGCCACGCCATCGAAGGCCGCCACTTCGCACTCGCCCGCATCCGCGCCGGCGACCACGTCACCATCGGCGCCACCGCCGTGATCATGTCCGGGGTGAGCATCGGCGACGGCGCCATCGTCTCCGCCGGCTCCGTGGTGCTGAAGGACACGCGGATCGGCCCCGGCGAGATCTGGGGCGGGGTGCCGGCCAAGCGGATCAAGTAAGCACGCGGCGTGGCCCGGCGAGGAAACCAGGGCTATTCGTCGGCACGATCTTCTTGCATGTCGCACACCCGGTCGAAGATAACGGTCGCGAGGCGCGCACACGCGGCTCGAACCACCCGCCAGTCATGCCAGCGTGGATCGAGGTTCTTGTACTCGCCGAGTTCGGTTTCTTCCAGGTCGTAGGGCAGCGCGTTGGCAAGCTGGACCTGCAATTGCTGCAGCGGCGACTCGCCGCTGCTCTGCCGGTAGAGGCGGTCGAAGGATCGCAGCGCGAGCGCAACGTCCTCATCGCCCATGTGATCGGCCAAAGCCACGAAATCGAGATAGTCCCGTGCGGCATTGCGCTTGAGGATCAACACACCCTTGATGCGCAGAATCTCGGCTTTGCTTGGCACGGTGATTCGCGCTCCGCGGTAGTCCACCACCGCCGTTTCCAGCGGTTCGTCGCGGACAAGCTGACGAACGCCGGTTTCAATGCCATCGAGGCTGCCAAGAATTAGCACCGGGCGCCGCACACGGGCGGTCTTCCAGCCAGCGACCGATTCGAGCTGGCCCAGCACCTCATCGAAGCGCTGGCGCGGGTCGGCGAGCACATGATCGGCGTCACGCGAGAAGCGATGCTCGGCGTGGATGGCCGAGGCGGTTCCGCCGACCCGCACGGCATCCGGCAGGACGCGCTGGAGCCGCGCGGCGGAAGACAGGACGAGTTCCCAGTCAGGCAGCGCGGCGATGTTCTTCGGCATAGCGCATCCAGAAGTGATGGCGTTGGGCGTAGGGGTCGGAAGCGTAAGGGCGGCAAACGCGCTCCACCTTGTCCAGCAGGGCCCGGTCGGCCAGAACGGCCCGGCGCAGGTCAGCCCAATCCCGCCAACGACCCCGCGAGATCACGTCGTCGATGGCCGCGAGGGTGAAACGCTGATGGTTGAGGTGGCGATGAAGCATGGCGAACGACACATTTTCACGGTCATGGATGCATGCATCATACGTAAGCGGCGCGGCTACGGAAACGGACGCGGCTGTCGGGAGTTTTTACACTCGCTCCGGCCCGA
Organism: Hydrogenophilales bacterium; assembly: GCA_037446455.1. Taxonomy (GTDB): domain Bacteria; phylum Pseudomonadota; class Gammaproteobacteria; order Burkholderiales; family Thiobacillaceae; genus PFJX01. The sequence goes on from JBBIIR010000304.1 coordinate 1,829, forward strand.
GTGCTCCATATTTTTCAATAGGTTGCGGCCATCTCCTGACAAGTACTGGGAAATCGCGCGGCCGCGCGGGCAGCGTGGCCGCGGGGCGCCCCCCCCGGCGCCCGCAGGAGTGTCGGGGGTTTTTACACTGGCCCGGTCTTTTCCCTGCACACGCCCGGAAAGTTCTCGTAGGTGATTGATTTATATAGGACATGAAAAGTTGGCACGCTACCTGCTTTATGTTCGTTGCGTAGCTGATTCAGGCATCGCGAGTGAGGTCGGATAGGTCGCCTCAGTCCGTGTAAATGCAAACTTGATTGGAGAAACATCATGAAAACGCTGAAACAAACCACTCTGGCGGCCGCCGTTACTTCCGCGCTGGCTTTGGGCCTGTCCGGGCAAGCCGCCGCCGACATCTATGCCGGTTCTTCCCTGGCCATCGACAACCTGCGGATCGGTTTTCTGGCTTCCAACGGACAAGGCGGCCCCGCCCTTACCGGCGTGACGCTGAACCAGTACAACTTCAGCACCATCAACACCGCTTCCATCAACGGCGTGCTGTCTGGTTCCTCCAGCTCCTGCGGCACCGGCAACCCCTGCGGTGTCAGCCCCGTGCTCGATGGCGGCGTCGCCAACGCCCCGGGCAGCGCCTTCAACCGGGTCAACAACCAGACCGGCGGCGACGGCACCCTGACTTGGTTCGGCTTCGATACCGGCAGCAACTGGTCCAACTCGGATTCCATCATCTACACCTCCGAGGTCACCAGTAACAACGCCAACCCCAGCAAAACCGACCAGATCGCCCAGTCCAACATTTCCAGCGCGCTGTCCGCCACGGCCAGTTCGGAAATCCTGTCGGTGACCGGTCTGACCTTCAATTTCACGATCACCCATCCGGGTCCCTATGCCTTCTCCCTGTCCTTCGCCGCCGACACCGACATGATCGCCGGCATTGCCAACTCGCTGGGCGCCGCGCAGGCCACCACCGCCGTGTCCGTCAGCCTGACCAGGGACGGTGCCTTCGGTACCGGCCTGCAGTGGGCGCCCTCGGGTACGCTGGCTGATAACAACTGCTTCAGCGGCGGCGGTGTGGCCTGTAACGAGACTGCGGACGCCGAAAATCTCAACCTCACCATCGGCGTCAGCACCAATAACAGCACCGCCACCAATGCCAGCCACGGCCCCAATATTGCTGGCTTTAACCCGTACTCGATCTTCGCCACGGGCCTCAGTGCCGGTAACTGGACCTTGACCCTGAAGGCCCAGACCTCCACCAACCTGACTCGTACGCAGCGGGTTCCCGAGCCCGGCATGCTCGCCCTCCTGGGCATCGGCCTGGCCGGTCTGGGCTTCATGACCCGCCGCCGCGTCAAGTAATCCGACAGCGGCAGCACCAGGGCGCGGCTTGCCGCGCCCTTTTTCATTGCCAACGCCGGGGCGTAATCGGGTAGAGTAGAGAACAGGCTCTCGCCTGCCCTCCCTCATCAAACCGTGCATGCGGTTTTCCCGCACACGGCTTTCCGATGTTCTTCATGCCGAGGCATGCGCCGATTTCCAGCCGGCTTCCGTGGGG
>JBBIIR010000305.1:0-3358 GCA_037446455.1 Hydrogenophilales bacterium
GCGCATCGGTCCGCTCGTTTACATCGGCGCGGGCGCCTCGGTGGGCGCGCGCAGCATGCTGCACGCCGGCTGCGTCGTCGGCGTCGGCGCGCGCATCGGCGAGGATTGCCTGCTGCATCCGCGCGTCATCGTGCAGCATGGCTGCGTGGTGGGCGATCGCGTCATCCTGCACCCCGGCTGCGTCATCGGCTCCGATGGTTTCGGCTTGGCCTGGGAGGCGGATGATGCCGGCGGACACTGGCTCAAGGCGCCGCAGATCGGCCGCGTGCTGCTTGGCGACGACGTCGAGGTCGGCGCCAATACCTGCATCGACCGCGGCGCTCTCGACGACACGGTGATCGAGGACGGCGTCAAGCTCGACAACCTCATCCACATCGCCCACAACTGCCGGGTCGGCCGCCACACCGCCATGGCCGCCTGCGTCGGCATCGCCGGCAGCACCCGCATCGGCGCCTATTGCCAGGTCAGCGGCGCGGCCATGATCAGCGGCCATATTTCCATCGCCGACCGGGTGATCGTCTCCGGCGGATCGCTGGTGGCCAAGAACGTGCGCGCGCCCGGGGTCTATACCAGCGTCATGCCGTTGATGACGCACGAGGACTGGTTGCGCAACGCCGCCCATCTGCGCCATCTCGACAGCCTCGCGGGCCGCCTGAAGACCCTGGAAAACCGAATCAACGAACTGACCAAGGACGATCCGTCATGATGGACATCACCCAGATCATGAAATTCCTGCCGCACCGCTACCCGTTCCTGCTGGTGGACCGGGTGCTGGAATTGGTGCCCAACGAGCGCGTGCTGGCGATCAAGAACGTGACCATGAACGAGCCCCAGTTCCCCGGTCACTTCCCGCATCACCCGGTGATGCCCGGCGTGCTCATGATCGAGGCCCTGGCGCAGACCGCCGGTCTGCTCGCTTTCAACAGCTCCGGCAAGGAAGTCACCGAGAATTCGGTGATCTATTTCGTCGGCATCGACGGCGCCCGCTTCAAGCGCCCGGTGGTGCCGGGCGACCAGCTGCGCATGGAGGCGAGCATCCTGCGCCACACCCGCGGCATCTGGAAATTCGCCGCCAAGGCCACGGTGGACGGGCAGCTCGCCTGCGAGGCCGAGCTGATGTGCACCCTGAAAGAGCTCGACTGAAGCCATGGCCGGCATCCATCCCACCGCCCTCGTCCACCCCGGCGCCCGGCTGGGCGTGGACGTGGAAATCGGCGCCTACAGCCTGGTCGGCGAGCACGTCGAGATCGGCGATGGCACGCGCATCGGCTCGCACGTGGTACTGACCGGGCATACCCGACTCGGCGCCGGCAACCGCATCTTCCAGTTCTGTTCCATCGGCGAGGCGCCGCAGGACAAGAAATACGCCGGCGAACCCACCCGCCTGGAAATCGGCGATCACAACCTCATCCGCGAGTTCTGCACCCTGAATACCGGCACCGCGCAGGATGCCGGCGTCACCCGCCTGGGCCACCACAACTGGATCATGGCCTACGTGCACATCGCGCACGACTGCGTGGTCGGCGACCACACCATCTTCGCCAACAACGCCACCCTGGCCGGCCACGTGCAGGTCGGCGATTACGCCATCCTCGGCGGTTTCACCGGCGTGCACCAGTTCTGCCGGGTGGGCGCCCATGTCATCACCGGCATCGCCTCGGTGGTGCGCCAGGATGTGCCTCCTTTTCTCACCGTCGCCGGCAATCCGCTGGCGCCGCACGGCGTCAACGCCGAGGGCCTGAAGCGGCGCGGTTTCTCCGCCGACGCGCTGGCCGGGCTCAAACGCGCCTACAAGACCCTGTACAAGTCGGGCTTGTCCCTGGCCGAGGCGCAGGCCGCCATCGCCGAGGAAGCGCGGCGCCTGCCGGAACTCGAACCCCTGGCGAATTTCCTGGCCACCTCCGGACGGGGCATCGTGCGGTGAGGCTTGAAGCGGAGCAGTCGCGGACGGCTTCACGTCCCCTGTCCATTCCCTCACGCCTCACGCCTCACGCCTCACGCCTCACCCCGGAAGTCGCCATCGTCGCCGGCGAGGCATCCGGCGACCTGCTCGGCAGCCTGCTCATCGGCGCGGTGCGCGACGCGGGCCTGCCGGCCGACTTCTTCGGCATCGCCGGACCCCGCATGCAGTCCGCCGGCGCGCGCAGCCTGTTTCCCATGGAGGCTCTCTCGGTGCGCGGCTATGTCGAGGCCCTGGGCAGCCTGAGCAAGATCCTCGGCATACGCCGCGCCCTGAAGAATCGCCTGCGCGCCGATCCGCCCGCGCTGTTCATCGGCGTCGACGCGCCGGACTTCAACCTTTCCCTGGAAGCCGGCTTGAAGCGGGCCGGCATCCCCACCGTGCATTTCGTCGGCCCGTCGATCTGGGCCTGGCGCCCGAAGCGCATACGCAAGGTGCGCGCCGCGGCTTCCCACGTTCTCCTCATCTTTCCCTTGGAAGAGGAGATCTACCGCGAGGCCGGCATTCCCGCCACCTACGTCGGCCACCCGGTCGCCCACGCCCTGCCCGATCCGGATCGCGCCAAGGCGCGCGAACGCCTGGCCCTGGCCGCCGACGGCGAATACGTGGCCCTGCTGCCGGGCAGCCGGCCGGGGGAACTCAAAGCCCTGGCAGACCTGTTCATCGCCACCGTCCGCAAACTGCATGAGACACGCCCGGACACCCGCTTCCTGATCCCCCTGGTGAATCGCGAAACCCGCCTGCTGTTCGAACAGGCCCTGCATCGCGCGCAGGCCACGGAACTGCCCATCCGCATCCTTTTCGGGCATGCCCACGACGCCATGCAGGCGGCCGACGTCGCCCTCATCGCCTCGGGCACCGCCACGCTGGAGGCCCTGCTGCTGGAGTGCCCGCACGTCATCACCTACCGGGTGCCCTGGCTGACCGCGCAAATCATGAAACGCCAGGCCCTGCTGCCCTGGATCGGCCTGCCCAACATCCTGGCGAAGCGCGACCTGGTGCCGGAAATCATGCAGGAGCGGGCCACCCCGGAACACCTGGCGAACGCCCTGCGCGGCCTGCTCCAGGATGAAAGCGCGCGCAAGGCGCAGATCGAGGAATTCCGCATCCAGCGCGCGCGCCTGCGGCGCGACACGCCGCGTCTCATCGCGCAGGCCCTGCGCCCTTTTCTTAACGGGCATGGCTTTGCAAGGCACCCCGAAGCATGAAAGTCATGCCCGTTTCCCTCACCCCCACCCCCTCTCCCGCCTGCGGGAGAGGGGAGCTTCGAGAGTCGCGGAGGCGACTTTCACGTTAAGGGCTGAGGCATGCGGCACACACCAGCCTAATAGAAATCCATGCGCATCCCGCAAGCCCCGTGCCGCGCTCTCCAGACCCCGCTGATCTGCGGGGTGGATG
>JBBIIR010000306.1:0-3353 GCA_037446455.1 Hydrogenophilales bacterium
CTGGCTGGAGAAGAACCGTCTGGCGCCGCGGGTGGTGGGGGAATTCGACGACGGCGCCCTCATGATGGCCTTCGGTCAGGCCGGCGGCGGCTACTTCCCGGCGCCGGCCGTGCTCGGCGAAGCCATTGAGGCGCAATTCGGCGTGCGGCGGGTCGGACTGGCGGAGGACATCCAGGACGTGTTCTATGCCATCACCGGTGAACGCCACATCACCCATCCGGCGGCGCAGGCGGTCCTCGCCAACGCCATGGCGCCGTAACCGCCGATATCAGCGCTCGAACAGCGCGATGGACTCCACATGGGCGGTATGCGGGAACATGTTCGCCACCCCCGCCGACACCAGCCGGTAAGCCTTCTGGTGCACCAGCACGGCGGCGTCCCGGGCCAGGGTGGCGGGGCTGCACGAGACATAGACGATGCGCCGGGGGGCGCCCGCGTCCGGCAACGACTTCACCAGTTCGATGGCGCCGTCGCGCGGCGGGTCGATGAGCAGCTTGTCGAAATGCCCCGGAGCCGTGTAGGGCTCCGGCGTCATCTGGAACAGGTCGGCGACGCGGAACTCGGTGAGGTGTTTCAGGCCGTTGCGCGCCGCGTTTTCGCCGGCCCGCTCGACCAGGCCCTTGCTGCCTTCGACGCCGAGGACGGCGGCGCCGCGCCGGGCGATGGGCAGGCTGAAATTGCCCAGGCCGCAGAAGAAATCGGCGATGCGCTCGCCGGGGCGCGGATCCAGCAGGCGCATGGCGCGGCGGATGAGCATGCGGTTGATGCCGTGGTTGACCTGGGTGAATTCGGTGGGCTTGAACGGCATCACCAGGTTGAACTCCGGCAGGCTGTAGGCGAGTTCCGGGGCGTCCGGGGGATAAAACGGATGGGCGGTGTCCGGGCCCTTGGCTTGCAGCCAGAACTGGATGCGGTGGGCGTCGGCGAAGATTTTGAGCCTGGCCTCGTCCTCCGGGCTGGGCGGCTCCAGTACGCGCAGCACCAGCACGTCCACCGCCTCGCCGCAGGCCAGCTCGATCTGCGGCAGGCGGTCGCGGATGGAAAGCTGTTCGACCAGATGGCGCAGCCTGGGCAGCAGGACGGATATCCGCTTCGGCAGCACCTCGCAACTGTCCATGTCGGCCACGTAGCTGCTGCGCCGCTCGTGGAATCCCACCAGCACGCCGCCCTTCTTCGGCACGTTGCGCACCGACAGGCGGGCGCGGGTGCGGTAGCCCCAGGTCTGGCCGTGGATGGGGGGCAGCATGCTTTCCGGCTTCACCTTGCCGATGTGGGCGAAGCAGTCCTCCAGCACCCGCTGCTTGGCCGCCACCTGGGCCGCCTCGTCCAAATGCTGGTGGCTGCAGCCGCCGCAGACGCCGAACCAGCGGCAGGCCGGCGCCACCCGGAAGGGGCTGGCCTTGAGGATGCGGGTGGTCTGGGCCTGCTCGAAGTTGGGCTTCCTGCGATAGCTGGCGTAGTGGACGATTTCGCCGGTGAGCGCCCCGTCCACGAAGATGGTCTTGCCCTCCTGGCGACCGACGCCGCGGCCCTCGTGGTCCAGGGATTCGATGGCGATGGGCGTCGGGCTCTCCGTCGGCGTCCTCATGCCCCCCAGGCCTCCAGGAACGAGAACCAGTGCTCGGCGCCGATGTCCTCCAGGCTGGACTTCACCAGTTCGATCTCCCGCGCGTACTGCTCGGCGGTGAGCACGCCGCGCATCCTCTGGAAGCGCAGGTAGAGCAGCCAGGTGTTGACCACATCGGTCTCGCAGTAGTCGCGGATGGCGGCGATCTCGCCCCTTTGGTAGGCGGGCCAGACCTCCGAGCCGTCCATGCCCAGCTTGCCGGGAAAGCCATAGAGCTTGGCCAGCTCGTCCAGTGGGGCGTTGGCCCGGCCGGAATACATGGCCAGCACGTCCATCAGGTCCAGGTGGCGGGTGTGGTAGCGGTTCAGGTAGTTGTTGTATTTGAAGTCCCGGTCGTCGTCGCCCCAGTCCCAGTACTTGGGCGCGGTGACGCCATGCAGCATGGCCCGATAGTGCAGCACCGGCAGGTCGAAACCGCCGCCGTTCCAGCTCACCAGTTGCGGCGTGTACTTCTCGATGCCATCGAAGAAACGCTGGACGATCTCGCCTTCCGTCGCGTCCGGCTCGGACAGGGAAAAGACCCGGAAGCGGTCGCCCTCGCGCAGGGCGCAGGAGATGGTCACCACCCGTTGCAGGTAATGCGGCATGAAATCGGAACCGCCGGTCTGCTGCCTGCGGATGAGGAAGGCCATCTCCCCCACCTCGTGGTCGCTGGCCTCCTCCCCCACGTTGTGGAGACGGCGCAACCCGGCGATGTCGGGAATGGTTTCGAGGTCGAAGACGAGAACGGGGGGCATGGCGGCTCGGGATAAAATTCGGGCAATTCTATCCGGTTTGGCCTTCACCCCCGGAGCCGACCGACGCCTGAACCCTGGAGAATCTCGATGAATACAACCCTGAAGGGAAGTCTGCTGGCCCTCGCCCTGCTGGCGGCCGGCGCCATCCAGGCCGCCGAGGAGCGGCAGAGCAACGCCGCCGAGCAGATCGGCCTGGCGGTGACCATCTACCACGGCGACCTGGCCCTGGTGAAGGACGCGCGCCGGGTCAAGGTGGTCAACGGCGACAATCTGCTGGCCTGGCGCGACGTTTCCGCGCGGATACAACCCGAGACCGCCCTGCTGCGTTCCCTGGAGGGGCGCAAGCTCATCCTCTACGAGCAGAACTTCGACTTCGATCTGCTCACCCCCCAGAAGCTGCTGGAGGAATCCGTCGGCGCCCAGGTGCGGGTCATCCGCAACCAGCCCATCACCGGCGTCGAACTCAGCGAATTCGCCACCGTGCTGGCCGCCAATGAAGGCGCGGTGCTGAGATTCAGCGACCGGGTGGAGGCCGCCCTGCCCAACCCAGGCCGTCTGGCCTTCCCCGGCGTGCCGGCGCATCTGCGCGACCGGCCCACCCTGTCCATGCTGTTCAGGACCGAGGCGCCGACTCCCTTCTTCGCCGGCGCCAAGACCACCGTCGACCAAGACATGGAACTCACCTACCTGACCCAGGGCCTGACCTGGAAGGCGGACTACGTGGCCGAGCTCTCCAACAAGGAGGACAGCATCGACCTCAATGCCTGGGTCACCCTCGCCAACACCAGCGGCGCCGCCTACCCCAATGCCCGTCTGCAACTCATCGCCGGCGAGGTGAACCGGGCCCAGCCCGAGCGCCGGCCGATGCCCATGATGGCGAAAGCCATGGCCATGGCCGACGCGGCGCCGGCCATGCAGGCAGAGGGCCTGTTCGAATACCACCTCTACACCCTGGATCGGCTCACCACCCTGCAGGACCGGCAGACCAA